>JBIQMD010000433.1:0-2060 GCA_044463725.1 Truepera radiovictrix | reverse complement strand
ATGACGGCGGCCACCACCACGGGCACTAGTCCTGTCAACAGCGACACCCGTGCGCCGTGAAGCACGCGGCTGAGGACGTCGCGGCCGAACTCGTCCGTTCCGAAGATGTGAGTGGCCGAGGGCGCTCGCAGGCGCATGCGCAGGTTCTGGAAGTCAGGCGCGTACGGCGCCAGGACGGGCGCGAGCACGGCGGCCGCCACCAACAGCACGACGAGGACCAAGCCGACGATGGCGGCGCGGTTCTTCAGGAAGCGGCGTAGTCCTGGCGACCTTAGCCGCTTGACGGGGGCGTTCACGCTAGTCATAGCGAACCTTCGGGTTGAGGACGGCGTAAGACACGTCTACGGCGAGGTTGACGATGATGAAGAGCACGGCGATGAACAGCACGCTGCCCTGCACGAGCGGCAGGTCGCGGGTGGCGATGGCGTCGACCAACATGCGCCCGATGCCCGGCCAGGCGAACACGGTCTCGGTGAGGACGGCGCCACCTAGCAGGCCGCCGAACTGCAAGCCGACCACCGTGACTACCGGCAGAAGGGCGTTGCGCAGGGCATGCCGCAGGCGCACTGCGCTTGGGCCCAGACCCTTCGCAGTGGCGGTACGAACGTAATCCTGCCTCAGCGTTTCGATCATGCTCGCGCGTGTGATGCGCGCGATGAAGGCGGCTGACGAGAAGCCGACGGCGCTGGCCGGTAGCACGAGGTGCTTCCAGGTTCCGTAACCAGAGGCGGGCAACCAACCCAAGTCGAGGGCGAAGAGAAGCATGAGCAGCAGACCGGACCAGAACACGGGCACGGACACGCCTAGCAGCGCGATGAGTACGGCTGCGTGGTCCACGACGGTGCGGCGGTAGACGGCAGCGAGCACGCCGAGGGTGAGGCCAAGTACGGAGGCAACGAACATCGCGCTGCCTGCAAGGAGCAGGGTGGCAGGGAAGCGGCTAAGCACCTCCCCCATGACGGGCTGACCGCTGCGCACTGACGTGCCGAGGTCACCCCTCACCACCCCCCCTAGGTAGTCGAGGTACTGGATCACGGGCCCACGGTCGAGGCCGTGAGCGCGCCGGAGCTCATCGAGCGCTGCGCGGCTGATGCCTTGGGCGGACTCGCCTAGCAGGGCGAGGACCGGGTCGCCTGGCGCGAGCCACAGCATCGCGAACACCAAGAGGGTCACGCCTAGCAGCACCGGCACGAGGGCTGCTAGGCGGCGGATGATGAATAGCGTCATGTGAAGATAAGTGTAGGGCGGAAGCCGCCCTACACGGAGCTAACTCAGCGCGCCAACGTCGCGTTGCGCAAGTCGACGTTGATCCAGCTGAAGCGCACGATCTCGCCTTGGAGAACGGGCGACTTCGCGATGGTGGAGAGCGGGTAGTAGAGCGTCACCATCGGAACGTCCGCGAGGACGAGTTCTTGCACGTCGCGGTAGGCGGCGGCGCGGGTAGCGTCTGCCGGATTGTCGCGGGCCTCTTCGAGGAGAGCGTCGACGGCGGCAACGCGGTAACGCGAGACGTTGTTATCGGGGATCTCGCTCGAGTGGAAGAAAGCGTAGAGCGTGTAGTCGGCGTCAAGCGTTACCGTGCCCCAGCCCGTGAGGTAGAGCTCGATGTCGTCCTTTGCCGTCTGCTCGACGTAGGCGGCGTACTCCTGCACCCGGATGGTGAGGTCGATGCCGACTTCCGAGAGCATGAACTGCAGGACCTGGGCGACGGCCTCTAGGTCGGGGTTCTGGTAGATGTCGAGGGTGAGCTTGAGCCCAGTAGCGCCTGCCTCGGCCAAGAGCGCCTTGGCGGTCTCGGGCTCGTACGGGTAAGGCTCGGCGAGGTCGGAAGCTGCGAAGCGCACGGTCGGCGGGATGGGCACGACGCCCGGCTCGGCGAGGCCACGAAGGAACTCGTCGATGATCAGCGACTTGTCGATGGCGTGAGCAAGCGCCTGGCGCACGCGCAGGTCCTGCAGCTTGGGGTTGATGGTGTTCATGCCCAGCATGGTGCTGCCCCAGCCAAGGTAGGCCGTCGTCTCGAGGGACGTGTCGGCTTCAAGCGCCTCGAAGGCGTCCGG
>JBIQMD010000432.1:0-2061 GCA_044463725.1 Truepera radiovictrix | reverse complement strand
GGAGTCCTTGATGCGCTCACGCGCGGCCCTAACGTCAACGAGTTGCGGCTCACCTAACGAGACGGTCTGCACGCTGTCGGTCATGCCACTTGTCTACCACGACCCCGCACGCCGCGTTAGCGGCCACGTACCGAGAGGAACGCGTCGACCGTCGCCCCGGTCGGTAGGGCGGGGATGGCGCCGAACTGCGTCGTCGCGAGGGCGCCGCAGGCGTTGGCGCGAAGTACCACGTGGCGCAGTGCGGCAGGCTCGCTGAGGGCCTCCGGCTCGGCGAGGATGCCTGCGAGGAGGCCGGCGACGAACGCGTCACCCGCCCCGGTAGTGTCGATCGCCTCGACGGCGAAGCCAGGCACGTCACCACGTTCACCACTGCCAAAGTAGTAGCTGGCGCCCGCCGCCCCGCGAGTGACGACCAGCAAACGCAATGTGGCGTGGCGCACCTTGTCTGCAGCCGCGTGATCGGTTCCGCCCGCCAGAAACGCGAGTTCATCCTCGCTGAGCTTGACCACCTCCGCCCCCTTCATGCTGGCCAACACCTCACGCCGCGCTACCGCAGGTGACGGCCACGCCTCCAGGCGCAGGTTCACGTCGATGGAGCGCAGAACGCCAGCCGCGCCAGCCACGTTCATGGCGTGCAGCGTCGCCTCGCGCACTGGCCCTGCAGCTAGCGAGAGGGTGCCGAAGTGCAGGGCCTTAGCGGAGGCCAGGTAGTCGTCGTTCAGTTCCTCAGTGGTGAGGTACTGGTCTGCAGATGACTGGCGGTAGAAGAGGAACTCGCGCTCGCCACCTGGCAATAGGCTCACGAAAGCTAGGCCAGTGCGGTGTGCGTGGTCCCGCCGCAAGCAGCTGGTGTCGACCCCAGCGCCAAGCAGGACCGTCTCGAGGTGATCGCCGAACGGGTCAGCGCCGACCTTCCCGACGAAGCCTGTGCTGACGCCGAGACGGCTGGCGCCAACCGCCACGTTGGCCGGGGCGCCGCCAGCCGCGCGCACGAAGCGCCGCGCATCCGCCAGTGAGGTTCCGGCCTCGTCCGCCACGAGATCGATCAGGGCCTCGCCGAGGCACACGAGCTCTAGTCCCCGAGGGGGTTTCATGCCCGAACGCCCGCCGCGCGTCTCAGGGGTCCGTTAGTTATCTCATACGTCCTGCACGGACCATGCCGCCGTTGCGCCGCGTGATACAACTTGAGGCTGATGGCGGTGGCGCCTCGGCGCGACCACCGCAACGACAGAGAACGCCAACACGTCACCCCGTGCCGCCTGCCGCGGTCAACGAGTGGCAAGGTAGTAGGCGTGCCCCAATTTGCGCCGAGAACTACGTAGGTCATGAGGTCTCGCAGCATGGATGCCATTACCCTACCCGGTCCGATAAACAGTTCTAGCCTCGAGTACATCGAGGAACTCTACCTGCGCTACCTGGAGGAGCCGTCCTCCGTTGCAGACGAGTGGCAAGCATACTTCGCCACGCAACCAGCGCCGGAACCAGGCGTGCGCCCAGCACTAGGGCCGAGTTTCGCTCCTCATAGCCTGTTCAACCCACCAAGTGGCCACTCGAGCGCTCGCCTAGGCGAGGTCGAGATGGCGGCCGCCCTGTTGCAGCAGAAGCTAGATCGGCTCGTGCGCAACTACCGCGTGAGGGGCCACCGCTTCGCGGACCTCAGCCCGCTTGGCCGAGAGCGCTTCGAGGCGCCTGAACTCGACCCGAGCTACTACGGCCTCTCGGACGCCGACATGGAGCGCCCGGTCCTCGCCAATACCTTCGCGGGCGCAACCACGGTGCGCGAGGTCATCGACGGCCTGCAGGCCACCTACTGCCGCAGCATCGGCGCGCAGTTCATGCACATCGACTCCCTCGAAGTGCGCGTGTGGCTGCAGCGCCGCATGGAAGCAACGCGTAACCGCCTCGCGCTACCGCGCGACCAACAACTGCGCATCCTTACGAAGCTAACCGACGCCACGATCTTCGAGGAGTTCCTGCAGAAGAAGTACGTCGGCGCCAAGAGCTTCTCACTTGAGGGCAGCGAGACGCTCATCCCGCTCCTCGACCTGGCCGTCGAGAAGG
>JBIQMD010000431.1:0-2063 GCA_044463725.1 Truepera radiovictrix | reverse complement strand
GAGGCCGTACAGGGCGGCGATGGGGCCCAACGAGCCTGCCCTCACCCCGACCGCTAGCGGCATCTCCCAGCGTTGCGCGACGGCTTGCGCCAAGCGCCCTTCCTGGTCAGCAGACCAGGCGACGACGACTACTTCTGGGTCGAGTACGCAGGCGAGGTTGTGCAGCACGAGGCGCACGCCGTCAGCGAGGCTTTCGAACGCCTCGTGGCGTTCGGGGCTGCTCAAATCGAGCGCGCCATCCGTGACTACGCGTTGCGCGAAGCCGAGCAGGTGCCGCTCGAGCGGTCCGGAGGCGCCGAAGTCGAGACCGTCCTCCGCCATCCCGGGGAGGAGGCTGTAGCCGACTTCGCCTGCCGCGCGGTGGGCGCCGCGGTAGAGCTGGCCGCCAACCACGAGTCCCGCGCCGATACCGCCCGCGATGGTGAGGTAGACGACGTGGCTGTGATCTACTCCGGCTCCGTGCTGCAGTTCGCCGAGAGCCAGGGCGTTGACGTCGTTCTCTAGCATCACGGGTAGTCCGCTTGCGTTCTCGAGCAACTCGGCGACGTTCACGCGGTGCCAGCCGAGGCTGGGGGCGAGGCGCACGTGCGAGCCGTCCTGATCTATGACGCCCGGGATGGCGACGGCCAGCCACGCGAACGGCGTGTTGGCGGCTTTGGCTGCGGCGACCGTGGCTGCCAGCCAGGCGGTTAGAGCGGCTTCGGAGCCAGGCGCTAGGCGCGGTCCTTGCTCAAGGGTGTGAAGTTGGCCAGCTAGGTCGATGCGTGCTGCACGCACGTTCTCGCCGGAAAGGTCGACAGCCAAGACGTTGCGTGCTTCTGGCACGAGCCGCAGGAGGCGTGCTGGACGACCGCCGCCTGACGGCGCTAGCTCCCCCTCGTCGACTAGGCCGAGGGCCACGAACTCTTGGCCGATGGTGGTAACGGTCGGAACGCTGAGAAGTGTGGCGCGCGACAGTTCGGAACGAGACGCAGCCCCACGGGAGCGCAGCACTTGCAGCACCGCCCGGCGGTTGTGTTCCCGTACATTGTCGTGCTGCACGCTTCTGAGGTCCACGCGTTCCTTTCCAGACGGTTTTGCAAAGTTGTTACGTAAGGCTAAGGGGAATGTCATGGCGGCGTCAAGCCACGCCACTAGTGCTGAAGTACACAAGCACGGCCGCCCAATCAGCCGCCCGATCAGCCGCCCGATCAGCCGCCGGGTCAGCCGCCCGCTTAGGTGCCCGTCTGCCTATGCCACGGGCGCGCCGCTAGCAACACGTCGCGCGTGCGCCACGAACGCTCTTCCTCGATGGGCCGCAGCCACAACCAGGCAACCATGCGCCCAACGGCTGAGAGCGCGAAGAGGGTGTGGTAACCCGTCCAGCCAGCCATCCAAGCCGGGTAGGTCATGCCGTGCAAGTAGGTGATGAGGGGCCCGGAGAGGGCTCCGCCAGCAAAGCCTGCGATCCCCTGCACGAGTGAGTACATGGCTATGAACGAGACGCGCCCACTGCGCGGCGCGGCACCTAATGCGAGGTTGAAGACGGCCGGGGTGATGGCGCCCCATGCGATCGCGTCGAACACCGCAGACACCCAGATGAACGTGAGGTTGCCTGTCAACCCAGCCAGGATCCAGTTGAGCGGCAGCAGCGCCCCGGCGAGGAACGTGCCAAGCGCGAGGATCGGCTTGTTGCCAACGCGGTCTGCGGCCCGACCCCACAAGATGGTGGTGCCAAGCGCCACCACCGCAGCAATTGATGACCAGTAAGACACCTGGCCGAACGTCATGTTCAGCTCTTCGAGGAAGTAGGGCACCACGAACGGTGCGCCGAGCATGACGACGAACTGCCAGTAGGTTGCGAAGACGAGGAAGCGCCTGAAGTTCCGCGAGGCGTACGGGTGCGAGATGATCTGCCCAAGGGTTACGCTCCTGCGTTCCGTCGGCGGGTCGTAGTGGAAGAAGTAGAGCACCACCGAAGCGAACGACGCCGCGACCGCTACGCCGAGCACCAGCTGGAACGAGAGCGGGGCAGCGACGTGGTCGAGGAACACGCCAGCCCCGAGGTTCGCGAGGGTGCCCAC
>JBIQMD010000430.1:0-2077 GCA_044463725.1 Truepera radiovictrix | reverse complement strand
GGCGTTCATGGAGTCGAACGGCAAGGACGTCGATCGCGCAGGCGCGCCCGTCAGTTGGCAGACCGGCGCCGTCATCTGGGGGTCGCCTGGCACGGACGGCCAGCACGCTTACTACCAACTCCTCCACCAGGGCACGAAGTTGATCCCGGCCGACTTCATCGCCCCAGCACGCCCGTGGCACCACCTCACGGAGCACCACGACATCCTCCTCGCGAACTACCTCGCCCAGACGGAGGCTCTCATGCTCGGCCGCAGCCAGGCCAAGACGCGCGCGCTGCTCGAGGAACAAGGCGCACCGGCCGAGCGGCTCCAGCTGCTTACGGCCGCCAAGTCGTTCCCTGGCAACCGCCCGACTACCTCGATCCTCATGCCTCAACTCACGCCGCATGCGCTGGGTAACCTGATCGCGCTTTACGAGCACGCCATCTTCACGCAGGGCGTTGTGTGGGACGTCAACTCCTTCGATCAGATGGGCGTCGAACTCGGCAAGGAGCTGGCGACTCGGCTCCTTGGTGAGGTGCAAGCTGGCGCGGCCGCTCCGGGCGCGCACGATGCGTCCACGACTGGCCTACTCGCCCACCTAGGGGAGTTGCGCGGGCGCACGACGACTGAAGGGTGAAGGCCGAGTTCATCTACCTGTCACGGGGAGCGTTGGCGGGTGCGATATCACGGTTCAAGCCGCTGCTCCTCATGCCACTTAGTGGTTTGGGTGCGGCGCGAACGGAGCACCGACCATGAATAGGGACGCCAATCCGACTCCTGGCATGGCCGCAGCACGCACGCGGCTCTGGAGCGTGCTGCCGTGGCGCGGGCGGCGCATACCCGCGCTGCTCGGCACGATCGCCCTCGTTTTGCTAGCTGGCTGCTTCCAGTCCGGCCCGCCGCCGGAAGTGACGCTGGTGGCGCCAACGCGCGTCATGCACGGCTTCACCCAAGCCCAAGTGCAAGTGACCGCGCCTGGCGCATGGACCCTCGAGGTACTGCCAACCGACACGACACTGAGTGGAGGCATCACCACCTCGCCGAGCAGCGGCAACGGCGCCAGCGCGGCAACGGTCATCGTGAACGCGGCTGCCATGCCGCGCGTGCCCGTAACGTTCCGGCTGCGCCTGACGGCGACTGCGGCCGGCAAGCAGATCGTGCGGAATAGCGAAGAGTTCACCTTCTCCTACCCTGAGGTGAACGGCGTGGTGGAAGGCGGTCCGCATACGCTCAGCGTGCTCGGCGTTGGCCAGCGAGAGCCGCTGAGTACCGCCGCATTCGCACCCGACCCCCGGCTTCAGCCGCTGGAGTACACCACGCTCATCGTTGGGCTCGAGCCGACGGGCGTCGTTCTCGGAGTCGAGGGCGTCTCGTCCGCCAGCCTCGACGGCGCGAAGCTAGAAGTTGCCTCGGCCTTGACCAGCCTAGGCGTGGCCGCCACCAGCGACCCGTTCGACGAAGCCAACCTCACCCTAGTCACGGTGCCGACCGCAACGGCGGAGACAGCCGCCGCTGCACTGCGGGCAACGCCGGGTGTGCGTTACGTCGACTTCCCGCGCCTCCTCGAGCCGGCAAGCAACGACCCACTGCGGCCACAGCAGTGGAACCTCGACCAGCTAGGCGTAGAGCCGTTGTGGGGCGTCGCCGGCGGCGGCGGCGTGACCATCGCGGTGCTTGACCAGGGCTTCATGCCTCACCATCCCGACCTGTTCGCAAACGTGGTCGGCACGTACGACGCCGTCCTTGGTGGCCCCATCCAGGCGCCGATAGCGGCTTGCGAAACGCACGGAACGCACGTCGCGGGCATCGCAGCTGCGGTGACCAACAACGGCGAGGGCATAGCTGGCGTGGCGCCTTACGCGAAGCTCCTGCTCGTCAACCTTGCCGCCGTGAGTTCCATGGGCTGCCAGATGAACACCGTTGCACTCATCGACGCCATCAAGTACGTTACGAACGGCAGCAATCCGCGTGCAGACGTCATAAACATGAGCCTCGGCACGAAAGGCGACTTGGGTCCTGGCGTGCGCGACGCCCTCGCGGCCGCGGCGAACCGCGGCATCAGCCTCGTAGCCGCAGCGGGCAACACCACCACTGA
>JBIQMD010000429.1:0-2090 GCA_044463725.1 Truepera radiovictrix | reverse complement strand
GCCTCGCCGCGCGCTAGCCCTTCGCGGCCGGCGCCGCCGCCGCCGAGCACGATGGTCTCGATGCCGGCGCCCGTTGCGATGCGCGCGGCGCGGAGCTTCGTCGCCATTCCACCGGTGCCGTGCGCCGAGCCGGCGCCGCCTGCTAGCGCCGCAACCTCGTCTAGGTCGGCTACTTCCGTCAGGCGCTTGGCAGCCGGGTTCTTACGCGGGTCGGCGTCGTAGAGCCCGTCCACGTCCGTCAGGATGATCAGCACGTCGGCGTCCACCAGGTAACTCACCCAGGCCGAGAGGGTGTCGTTGTCGCCGAGCTTCAACTCGGCCGTTGCGATGCTGTCGTTCTCGTTGACGACGGGCACGACGCCTAACGCGAGGGTCGCTTCTAGGGCGCTCTTGGCGTTCACGTAGCGTTCGCGCTCCTGCACGTCACTAGCTGAGATGAGGAGCTGCGCGGTTGGGCGCGGGGCGAGCGCCCGCTCCCAATCAAGCATGAGGAGCGCCTGCCCTACAGCAGCTGCGGCCTGCTTCTCCGGCAGGGTGAGGGGGAGTTTGAGGCCGAGGCGTTGGCGCCCAGCCGCACCCGCGCCAGACGAAACGATCACGAACTGCGCTGGGGTCTTCTGGGCTGCCGCGAGGACCTGTGCACCGCGCGCCACGTCCCACATCTTGTGAGGCGCTATGCGGCCGGACTCGTCAACGAGGGAGCTGGTGCCGACCTTGATCACGATGCGCCGCCAACGGCCAGGTACGCTCGACATGCACGTAATGCTACTGCCTCACGGCAACGGGGCCGCGGTGCTAGACTCCGCCGCATGCGCGTCGCCATCATCGGAGCTACCGGAGCCGTCGGCCAGGAACTCCTCGGCCTCCTCGAGGAGCGCCGCTTCCCCCTAACGGAACTGAAGTTGTTCGCCTCCCCCCGCTCTGCTGGCAAGCCGGTGACGTTCGGTGGCCGCAGCTACGTCATCGAGGCGCTACCCGAGGACGGCGACCTTGGCGCCGACATCATCTTCTCGTCTGCCGGCGGCAAGTTGTCATTGGCGAACGCCTGGAGGTGGGCCGCCAACGGCGGCGTCGTCATCGACAATACGAGCGCCTGGCGCATGGACGAGCGCGTGCCGCTCGTCATCCCGGAGGTCAACAGTGAGGCCCTAGGCCAGCACCAGGGCGTCATTGCCAACCCAAACTGCTCGACGATCATCGCGCTGATGGCCCTTGCTCCCTTGCATAGGGCGTTCGGCTTGAAGCGTGCCACGATCGCGAC
Source organism: Truepera radiovictrix (assembly GCA_044463725.1). GTDB lineage: Bacteria > Deinococcota > Deinococci > Deinococcales > Trueperaceae > JAAYYF01. The sequence goes on along the minus strand of JBIQMD010000429.1, from coordinate 829 downwards.
GTACCAGGCCGTTTCCGGGGCCGGCGCCGCCGGCATCAGCGAGTTGCGTGAACAGACCGCGGCCGTGCTTGCTGGCGGCGCGGGCCCAGGCGGCGAGCCAATCGGTGCCGGGAGCGCACCCGTCAAGTTCCGTCACCAGATCGCCTTCAACCTCTTCTCCCATGACTCCGACGTCGGCGCGGACGGTTACAACGAGGAGGAGCGCAAGCTAACGCTCGAGTCGCGCAAGATCCTCGGCGCCCCTGGCTTGGCCATCAGCGCGACCTGCGTGCGCGTGCCCGTCTTCCGGGCGCACAGCGAGGCCATCCACGCCGAGTTCGCGCGGCCAGTGACGGAAGCCGAGGCACGCGCCGTCTTGGCGGCCGCACCTGGTGTGCGCATGGTCGACGACCGCGCCAGCAACACTTTTCCCATGCCGCAGGCGGCGAGTGGCCAGGACGACACGCTCGTTGGGCGCCTCCGCGCCGACACGAGCTTGCCGGGCGGCCTGGCGCTGTTCGTGGCTGGCGACCAGATCCGCAAAGGCGCGGCGCTTAACGCCGTGCAGATCGCCGAGGCGCTAGCGGACTCTTGACGCCCGCGCCTTGACGCCCCCGCCGCCTGCCACCTCACTCTGCTAGGCGGCCACTGCGCTTGTAGACCTGGTATGCGCCCCACTCACGCACGACGCGGTCAAGCCCAGCCAAGCGCTTGCCGACGGCGAGGTCGAGGCGCCACGCCGCGCGCCACTCGCTTGGCGGCAGCGAGCGGTAATCCACCGGGAACGGCGTTACCGTCCAGCCCTGCGCGCGGAAGGTCGCGAGCGCCCGCGGCATGTGCAGCGCACTCG
>JBIQMD010000428.1:0-2091 GCA_044463725.1 Truepera radiovictrix | reverse complement strand
CGCGGCGGAGGACTCTTGCGGCGGCCCAGGAAGGAGGTGGTTGGCGTCGCTACCCAACCTGAAGCGCGTGGCGCCCCCGGCGCGCAGCCGAGCCAACAACTCGTCGAGTAGGCAGGTGCCTATCCCCTTGCCTTGCCAGGCCGCGGCGACGGCCACTAGCGTCACCCACCCGACGTCTTGAGCCAGCCACGCCGCCGTCGGCAAGCGGCCGTACGCCACGCCAACCGGTTCGTCAGCCACGAAGGCGCCGATGAGCAGGTCTTGCCGATGGTGAAGCGTGAGGCGCTCGGCCCAGACGCGCTCCTCCAACGGGTAGAGCGGCACCTGGCCCCATGCAGAGGCCCACAGCGCTGGAACCGTAGCCGCCTCGGCGGGTGTTAGCTCGCGGATGGTCGCGTTGGCAGGCCGTGCTCTAACGGGGCCGTCATGGCGCTCGGTCATTGCGCCCTCAAATCAAGTGCCATGCGGTAACGGTCGCCGCGGTACGCGCTGCGCACGTACTCGAACGGTCGCTCGTCAGCTCCGTAGGTCGTGCGTTCGAGCGCGAGCACCGGCACCCCCTGGCTGATACCCAGGGTGACGGCTTCACTGCGCGTCGGGGGCCGCGCGCCGATGGTCTGGCGCGCACGCACCGGCCGAATGCCGAACTGCAGCTCCAGGGTCCGGTACAGCGAACCCGTGCGCTCCAGCTCGGTGGTAGAGAGCGCGATGAGCTGGGTAGGCAGGTGCGCTTCCTGCAACGCAAGCGGCTCGCCGTCTGCCGTGCGCAGGCGCGTCACGCGCAAGACCAGCGCGCCAGGTAGCAGCTCGAGAGCGGCGCTGGTGGCCTCGTCTGCCACGACGCGTTCGACCCGCACTATGCGCGAGCCGGCCTTGAGACCCAAGTTGCGGGCCTCGTCGGTGAAGCCAAGCACCCGATCGATGATCTGCTCGAGCGGCTTCCCCTTGACGTACGTGCCTGACCCCTGGCGTTGCTCGACGCGGCCAGCCTTCGAGAGCTCCTCGAACGCGCGCCTAACGGTCATGCGAGACAAGCCAAGGCCGATGGCTAGGCCGCGTTCAGAGGGCAGTGCGCTACCTGGGCTCATGTGGCCAAGCTCGATGGCGCGAACCAGCTGATCTTTCAGCTGCAGGTACGCGGGCGTAGGCAGCGCTTTGTCGATCCGGATCTCGCTAAGCCTCATGACTTGCCGTGGTCCCTTCCAGTAGCGCATGGCGCCCGAATGGGTGAATGAATTGCCTTGGAGCGTACCACTGCTATACCATCAGTCAACCTCCGCGGTTCTCGTTAGCGTCGACGGTGGCGCTACGGGGTACGAATGGCTGCTCCCTGACTACTAGTTAGTGCCCGCGCAGCACTCCAGTGGTCTCTAAGTGGCCTATCCTAGGAGGAAGGACTTCTGGCTCGTAGGTACAAGGAGGCATGAATGCCACGCAAGACGTTCACCACGCTACTTCTCGCCCTGACACTCGTTGCAGGCGGAGCCGCGTTCGCGCAACCGAAGGTAGTCGACTACCCCGGCCTCGGCATGACGCCAGGCAACGTAGGGGGCACGCTCACCCTCGGCCTCGCAGACTCGCCGCCCACCTTCCTCTACTACGCCCAGATCGACAACAACACGCAGACCCTTACGGGCGTCGTGTTCGACTCGCTCGTCGAGTTCAACCTAGAGACCTACGCCATCGAACCGGGCCTCGCCGCCAGCTGGGACGTCAGCCCAGACGGCACCGTGTACACCTTCCACCTCCGCCAGGGCGTCACCTGGCACGACGGCACGCCGTTCACCGCGGCAGACGTCATCTTCACGTACACGCAGATCATCGCCAACCCCGAGGCTCGCGCCGGTGACGCCGCCGCCTTCGTCTTCACGGTGGATGGCGAACAGCGCCCCGTTACCTTCGCGGCTCCAGACGACGCCACCGTCGTCATGACGCTCCCCGCGCCAGCCGCGGCGTTCCTGCTGCAGCAGCGCTTCCCCATCATGCCGAAGCACAAGCTCGTCCAGTTCTCGGTCGAGGGCGGCGCCGCGCAGGCAGACATCAACAACGGCTGGGCGACGGACACCCCCCTGTCCGACGTCGTCGGCACCG
>JBIQMD010000427.1:0-2095 GCA_044463725.1 Truepera radiovictrix | reverse complement strand
GTACCTCGCGCTCACCTACGATCACCGCGTGGTGGACGGCCGCGAGGCGGTCACGTTCCTCAAGCGCATCAAGGACACCGTCGAGAAGCCAGCCCGCATGCTGCTGGAGGTATGACCGTGGCGGCACCAATGCAGCACGACGTCGTGATCATCGGCGCGGGGCCCGGCGGTTACGTGGCCGCCATCCGCGGCGCGCAACTCGGCTTCGACGTCGCGGTAGTCGAGCGCGAGGTGGCGCTCGGCGGCACGTGCCTGCGCGTAGGCTGCATTCCGAGCAAGGCGCTCCTCGAGTCGAGCCACCGCTACCAGGAGACCAAAGAGACTCTCGGCGACCACGGCGTGATCGTCGACAGCGTCAGGGCAGACTTGACGGCCATGCAGGCGCGCCGCGTCAACGTCGTCAAGCAGAACACCGACGGCATCGAGTACCTCTTCAAGAAGAACAAGATCACCCGCTACCTCGGCGAAGGCAAGCTGACGGGCGACCGAGCCATTAGCGTGACGGGGCCAGACGGCAGCGTGACTGAGGTGGTAGCCGAGCACGTCGTGCTGGCCACCGGCTCGGAAGTAGCCACCCTCGATGGCGTCGACCTCGACGGCGAAGTCGTCGTGAGCAGCACCGAGGCGCTCGAGTGGGACGCCGTGCCGGCCAGCCTCGTCGTTATCGGCGCGGGCTACATCGGGCTCGAGCTTGGCTCGGTGTGGTCGCGGCTGGGCGCCAAGGTGACGGTCGTCGAGTACCTCGACCGCATCCTGCCCGGCATGGACTCCGAGGTCGCGCGCGAGGCGCTGCGCGTCTTCAAGCAGCAGGGACTAGAGTTCGAGCTTGGTGCGCGCGTGACTGGCGTAAGCGTGACAGGCAAGGGCGACAAGCGCAAGGCCATCGTTGCCATCGACGGCCGCGAACCGGTCGTAGGCGAGAAAGTCCTCGTCGCAGTTGGGCGCCGCCCGGCTACCGCAAACTTGGGGCTCGAGAGCGTCGGGGTTGCCTTCGACGACCGCGGTCGCGTGGCGGTAGACGAAGACTTCCGCACGAACGTGGCCGGGGTGTACGCCATCGGCGACCTCATCCACGGCCCGATGCTCGCGCACAAGGCCGAGGAGGACGGGGTCGTGCTCATGGAGCGCCTCGCTGGGCAGGCGAGCGCCGTGCACTACGCCCTCGTTCCTGGCGTGGCGTACACGGAACCTGAGATCGCCAGCGTTGGCCAGACGGAGGATCAACTCAAGGACGGCGGCGTTGCCTACCGCAAGGGCGTCTTCCCGTTCTCGGCGAACGGTCGCGCCCGCGCCATCGGCAGCACGCAGGGTCGCGTCAAGATCCTGGCTGACGCCACGACCGACAGGGTGCTTGGAGTGCACATCATCGGCCCGCGCGCAGGCGATCTGATCGCAGAAGCCGTCGCCGCCATGACGTTCGGGGCTAGCAGCGAGGACATCGCCCGCACGTTCCACGCCCACCCGACGCTCTCCGAAGTCGTCAAGGAAGCCGCCCTCGCCGTCGCCGGTCGGGCCATCCATATCTGAGGCGCCGACCGCCCAGAGTTAGACTCATGGCATGACGAGCGAAGCGCTCAACACTCAACTTACCGACGTCGGCAGGGCCGACCTCGTGCTACGCGACCCGGCACTAGAACGCATCGCCGACATCGTGCTCTCAGGCGGCCGCCTCGACCTGGCTGACGGCCTCGTCCTCTATCGCACCCGCGACGTGCCCGGCGTCATGCGCCTCGCCGACCTCGTGCGCCGCCGCAAAGTAGGCGGCAAAGCGTACTTCGTGCATTCGCTGCGGCTCTCCCAGACGAACGTCTGTTACGTAGGCTGCACGTTCTGCGGTTTCCAACGCAAGCTGGGCGAGGAAGGCGTGTGGGACTACGACCTCGAGCAGGTCTGGGAGTACGTCGACCGCTTCTGGCACCCCGACCTCACCGAGATCCACATCTCGTCCGGTCACCACCCTAAGCGCGGCTGGGATTACTACCTTGACCTCGTAAGTGGCCTAACTGAGCGCTACCCTGGCGCGCAAGTAAAGGCCTGGACGGCCGCCGAGATCCACCACTTCACGAAGATCACGCGCCCGCGCCTCGACTACCGC
>JBIQMD010000426.1:0-2117 GCA_044463725.1 Truepera radiovictrix | reverse complement strand
GTCTCCCTGAGGCGCTTGGCCTCGCTGTACGTGCGGAGTTGCTTGAGACCGTCGATGACCGCGTAGGCCACGTTGGTCTGGTTGCGGCTACCGAGCTCCTTCGTGAGGAGGTTGCTGTAACCGGCAAGTTCGACGATGGCGCGCGGCACGCTACCGGCGATGACGCCAGTACCTGCGCCTGCAGGCTTGAGCATCACGCGGCTGGTGCCGTGCTCGCCGAGGACTTCGTGAGGGATGGTGCCGCCCTCTTCGATGGGCACGTCGATGACGTTGCGGCGTGCGACGTACTGGCCCTTCTGTACGGCAACCGGCACTTCGCGTGCCTTGCCGAGGCCGACGCCGACGCGACCATTGCGATCGCCGATGACGACCATGGCGCCGAAGCGGAAGCGGCGACCGCCCTTGTAGGTCTTGGCGGTGCGGCGGATGAAGATGACCTTATCTTCGAAGTCGGTATCAGCCATCAGAACTCGAGGCCTCCTTCACGGGCACCTTCGGCGAGTGCCTTGACGCGACCGTGGTAGCGGAATGAACCGCGGTCGAAGACGACGCTCGTGACCCCGGCCGCGACGGCGCGCTCGGCGAGGAGCTTACCGACTTCCTTGGCCTGGTCGGTCTTGTTGCCCGAAGGGGCGAGCGTCTTGCTGTTGGCCTCTGCGACGGTGCGACCGTGATCGTCGTCGATGACCTGGGCGTAGATGTGCTTGGCGCTGCGGAACACGGAGAGGCGCAAGCGATTCGTCTCTACGGGGCGGCGTAGACGCCGGCGAGTGCGGTTGGCGCGACGTTCCTTGCGTACGGTAGCTTTCATGCTCATTCCTTGACCTGTCTCGCTTAACGCGCCGCGGACTTGCCGGGCTTGAGGCGGACGGTTTCTCCTGCGTACCTGACACCCTTGCCGTGGTACGAGTCGGGTGGGCGTAGTGCGCGGATGTTGGCGGCCACTTGACCGACGAGTTGCTTGTCGATGCCACTGACCGTGATGCGCGTCGGTTCGGTTGCCTGGACGGTGATGCCGGCGGGCGGCTCGACGACGACAGGGTGAGAGAAGCCGAGCGTCAGTTCTAGGGCGCTGCCCTTGTTGGCGCAACGGAAGCCAACGCCGTGGATCTCTAGCTTCTTCTCGTAGCCGTCGGTCACGCCGGTGATGGCGTTCGCGATGAGGGTGCGCGCGAGGCCGTGCTGGGCGCGGTCCTGGTTGTGGTCGGTAGGGCGGGCCACTTTGAGGGCACCGTCCTCCTGCTGCAACTCCATGCGAGGGCTGAATACGACCTCGAGGCTGCCCTTCGGTCCCTTGACGGAAACCTTGCCTGGCTCCGTGACTTTCGTCTCGACGCCCTTAGGAAGTTGGATGGGTGAACGACCGATACGCGACATCACCACACCTCGCAGACGATCTCCCCGCCGATGTTGGCGCGGCGGGCCTCGCGGTCGGCCAGAAGACCGCGCGAGGTTGAGATAACGGCTATGCCGAGGCCGCCGCGTACGACGGGCACGTGTTCGGCTTTCGCGTATGCGCGGCGACCTGGGGTCGAGACGCGCTTGAGTGAGTGGATGACCGGGCTGCGCTTATGGCCGTACTTCAGGCCTATGCGCAGGTAGGGCTTGCCCTCTTTGTCGATTGCTTCGATCGACTTGAGGTAGCCCTCGGCTACGAGGACCTGGCCGAGGGCCAGTTTGAACTTGCTCGCCGGCATCTCGACGCTAGCCTCGGCCTTGGCGACGGCATTGCGTATGCGCGTGAGCATATCTGCGATTGGATCAGTCTGCATTTACCTTCCTCCGTGGGGGCGGTTTCAGCGCGTGCGCGCGGACCTCTTCCCCGCCATTACTTCGTCTCGCTTGTAGTGGAGCGCCCTGCGGCGTTCCGGAGCGCCTTAGCGCCTCACCAGCTCGCTTTGACGACGCCGGGCAGGTGCCCGAGGTGCGCCATCTCACGCATGCAGATGCGGCAGACGCCAAAGTCGCGCAGGTACGCACGTGACCGGCCGCAGCGCGAGCAGCGGTTTCCTGCACGCACGGCGAACTTAGGGGTGCGCTTTGACTTCGCTATGTGAGCCTTTGTTGCCACTCTTCCCTCCTCCCTTACTTCCTGAACGGCATGCCGAGGAGTTCGA
>JBIQMD010000425.1:0-2122 GCA_044463725.1 Truepera radiovictrix | reverse complement strand
GCCCACACCTCCAAGACGCTCCACGACCTGCCCGACCCCTGGGAATTCGAACTGGTGCTGACCGTCTGCGACGAGGCCAACGAGGCCTGCCCCGCCTACCCGGCCCGGACCACACGCCTGCACGTATCCTTCCCCGACCCCAGCGGCCAGGACCTCGAGCGCTGGCGCGAGGTGCGCGACGCCATCGGCGCGACCAGCCGTGCGCTCGTGCACGCCGTGGCCGAGGGCCGCACGCCGACCGAGACCGATCTCGGGGCCGCCGCCAAGGGGGCGAGCGCGTGATGAGCAAGCCAAGCGTGCCGTTCCTCTGCAGCCACAACAGCGTCCGCAGCCAGAAGGGCTGGCTCGACGAAATGGACGGCACGAACCCGGCCCAGAGCCTCCCGGGTCGCGCCAATACTGGAGGACACCGCGCCGCCAGCCGACCTACGCGAGGCCGGTGATGGCCCAGCCCGACCAGAAGCTAAGGTTCTCGGTGGCCGCCGTGCGCCAAGACCCCCACGGCAGTGCGGCGCGCACGAAGCAGGCCGAGATCGCCCTCGACACCGACCTAAAGGGCCGCGCCGACGCCTTCAACCCCGCCGAACTCCTCCTCGCCGCCCTGGCCGCCTGCATCATCAAAGGCATCGAGCGCGTCACGCCCACCATCGGCTTCCAGGCGCGTGGCCTCGAGATGCGCGTCAGTAGCGTGAGACAGGATGTCCCGCCGTGCATGGAGTCAATCGAGTACGAGATCATCCTCGACACCGACGAGGACGACCGGCGCCTGGCGCTGCTGCACGAGAACGTCAAGCGCTTCGGCACCGTATTCAACACCATCGCGCCCGGCACCCACCTCACTGGCGTCATCAGGCGCGCCGACGCGCGGAGTGAGCCGTGAGCCCACGGCCGCCCCCACGAGGAGCAATGACCACCACCGATACGAGTAATCGCCCGGCGCTGGCGTGCGACATGACCGCCCTCACCCCAGAGGAGCGCGAGCGCCACGCCAGCCTGTGGAAGCAGGTGCGCGCCCTCGCGCCCGAGCCGCAGGCTACCGCGAGCGGGGTCGCCTTCTGCCTCCCGGCTCGGCCGGACCTCGCGCGTGACCTGGTGGAGCTGGCCGCCCTCGAACAGCGTTGCTGCCCGTTCCTGCGTATCGTCGTCGCGTTCGAGCCCGATGGCGCCACCCTCACGCTTACGCTCGAAGGGGACGACGGCGTGCGGGAGTTCCTTGCCGGCGACGTCCTTCCTAGGTGAGGCCCGGCCGGGGCGCCACCCCCTAGAGTTAGAGCATGGACGTCGTCCGATCCTTGAGCCTCTTCCTGCTGGCCGGCCTGTGCGAGATCGGCGGCGGCTACCTCATCTGGGTCTCGCTCCGGGACGGCAAACCCGCTTGGCTAGGCGTGGCCGGGGGTGTGGCGCTCGCGCTGTACGGTGTGGTCGCCGCCTTCCAGCCAGCCAACTTCGGTCGCGTCTACGCCGCCTACGGCGGCGTCTTCATCGCGATGGCGCTGGCCTGGGGCTGGCTGGTCGACGACGTGCGGCCCGACCGCTTCGACCTGCTCGGCGCCGGCCTCGCCCTCGCAGGGGTGCTCGTCATCATGTACGCCCCACGAACCTAGGGCGGCGGGGTCGCCTCGCGCACGGGCTAGCTCGTCGCGAGGGCTTTGGTTATTAGCGGTCCGACAGCGTCGTCGACCAAGCGGTAGTAGGCCATGCGGCCCTCCTTGCGGAAGGTGACCAGCCCGTGGGCGCGCAGTAGCCGGAGCTGGTGGCTCATGCTGCTCTCGTTGACGCCCGCGACGGCGGCGAGGTCGCAGACGCACAGCTCTTCATGCGCCAGGGCGCTCAGGACGCGGAAGCGGGTGGGGTCGGCGAGGAGCTTGAGGCGCTCGGCGGCGGCCTCGACTTCCTGCGGGCTGGGCAGGGCGGCCTGGACGCGCGCGACGGCGTCGGGGTGCATGAGGCGCACCTCGCACTCGCCGCTAGTGTCGACGGTAGGGCTGACAAGCGTGCTGGTGTTCATGCTGGCCCCTTCCCCTGGCTCGGCTGGAAGCGCAGCAGGCGCAGGGCGTTGGCGGTCACCACGACGGTGGCGCCGGTGTCGGAGAGGATGGCGGGCCACAGGCCGGTGATGCCC
>JBIQMD010000424.1:0-2122 GCA_044463725.1 Truepera radiovictrix | reverse complement strand
GGAGGCTGCCGCTGACAGCGAGATTGCCGCCGCCTAGCCGCCCGTTGGCGGTAATGGCGAGGTCTGCGGTGCCGTCTTTGGTAATGGCTCCGGCTAGGTCCTCGATCACTCCGACCCCAGCCACGTCGGCGCTGCCGTTGAAGTTGACCTGCACGCCATTCAAGCTCACCGGCGCTAGGGACAGGCGCGCACCGCCAGCAACGGCGAGGCGCCCTGTTAGCGGCGAAACACCGCTCACTTGCGCCGCAACGGTCAGGTCCGTGCCCTCGAGGGTCACGTCCGTTTGCTCCAGCCGGTAGCGGCTGCCCGCCACTTCGAAGTCTAGGCCGGGGCTGGAGACGGTGGCGCTTGGTTGCGCCAGGTCGCCGCCGATGTCGATGGTGAGCGAACCTTCCGCGCCAACGCCAAGGCGCGCGAGGGAGGGGAAGAGCCCAAGCAGTGGCGTGAAGTCCGCCTCGACCGCCTCGAGGTGAAAGTCGAGGTTGTCCTGCCGCAGTTGACCTTGCGCTTCCCAGCTACCCAGCCCCGCGAACTCCGCGTGCTCGACCATCAGCGCGCCTTGGTCGAAGGTGAGGGAGAGGTTGCCGATGGTCGGCACCCCGGCGCGTTCCAAACGTACCTCCTCGGTGGCTAGGCGCAGGTAGCCGGACCAGATGTCGGTGAGGGGCAGGTCGAAGCGCAGCACGCCCGTCACGTCCGCCGTAACGTCGGACGGCCCGACGACGGCCTGGGCCACGAACTGCGCAGGGAAACGCTCGAAGCGCCCAGAGCCGCTGAGGCGGGCGCCTGAGAGGTTGGCGTTGAACGTTCCGCCCTTGACGCGCAAGGTGGCGTCGAGCGACGAGAGGCTGCCGCTAACGGCCAGTTCCGCGCTCGACCTGGCATCGCCAGCCGCGACTTCCAGGCTCACCAACTGCCCGAACACGAGGCCGTCACGCAACTGCAGGACGCCGGTTATCGAGCCGGTGAGGAACGGCGCGCGCTCGTGCACGGCGGGGATGAGCGAGACCTCGAGGCTACGCAGGCGCGCCTCGATCCGCCCACCACTAGGTGCGCCAGCCGTGAAGGCCGCTGGCAGCAGCCCAGCTAGGCCCCAACTGCCGCTTAGCGTCAGGCGTCCTGCGTCTGATTCGAGGGTGGCGCTGCCGCCCACGAGCCCGTCCGCGATGCTGCCTTCAGCGTTCACCTCGAAGGAACCAAGCCCTTGCGGCGCGAGCCGCAGGCCCTCGACGTGCAGGTTGCCCGTTAGTTGACCGGCGCGGTGGTCGAGGTCGGCGCGCACGACGCCGCCGCTTAGGTTCAGGTTCACGTTGAGGGAAACGGCGTCTGGTGCGGTGCTGGGGGCGTACATGCCGTCGATCGTCCCTAGGTCGCCTTCGTATGCCAGGCGCCATTCGCCGGCGTCCGCAACTAGCGTCCAAGGGAGGGTGTACTCGGTCACGGCGGCGCTCGCCGCTCCCACGTCGCCGTTGGTGAGTGGCAGGTCGGTGGCCAACACCACCTCGCCAGCTAGGGCCGCGGCGTTGAGGCCGAGGGTGCCGCTTGCGCTAATGTCGATGCCTGCCAGCGTCATGCCGAAGTCTTCGAGTGTGACGGTCGGCTCCGGTGTCAGGGCAACCATGAGGCCGCCTCGGACCGCGTCGGCGCCCTCGAAGCGCAAGCCGTTCGTTACGACGTCCGTTACCAGCGCGATGAGGTCGGGCGCGGTCAGCGTTGCCGCGGCCCGGAGCTGCGGCAGGCCAGTGACCTGCGCCGTGAGCTGCGGGGCGGAGTCTTGACCGCCAAGCGCCAGACGCGCCGGTCCGAGGTCGAGCCGCATGGTGCCGGAGGCGCGCAGTCCAAGGCCGGCAACGGTACGCAACCGCACTTGCGAAGTGACGGGCAGGTTGATGCTCTGCCCGGCGGTTGGCTCCTCGGCGAGGGAGGCGACGGTCAGGTCGGTGGTCGGCCACAGGCGCCCCTGCACGCGCAACGACTGACTGAGGGGCGCGCCGCTCACGATCTGGTCGAGCGTCACTCCGGTCGTCGAGATGGTCGCGCGGCCAACGGCCGCGATGCTGCCGTCGACCTTGGTGCTAAGCACGAGTTGTGGCAAGGCGCCCTCGCCGATCACGGTGCCAGT
>JBIQMD010000423.1:0-2129 GCA_044463725.1 Truepera radiovictrix | reverse complement strand
GGCCGGCGTGCTCATGCGCCTACTCGCGAGCCCGACCATCGCCTCGAAACGCCCCGTGTTCGAGCAGTTCGACCAACAAGTCATGACCAACACGGTTGTCGGGCCGGGCGCCGCCGATGCCGCCGTCCTGCGCGTCAAGGGCAGCCAACTCGGTGTGGCGGCGACGGTCGACTGCAACTCGCGTTACGTCTATCTAGACCCAGAGCTTGGCGCCATGCACGCCGTGGCGGAAGCCGCGCGCAACCTCAGCTGCGTCGGAGCGCTCCCGCTTGCCGTTACCGACAACCTCAATTTCGGTAACCCAACCAACCTAGGCGTCTATTACCAGCTCGAGCGCGCCGTAGCTGGCCTCACCACGGCCTGCGTGGCGCTAGACACCCCAGTGATCGGTGGCAACGTCAGCCTCTACAACGAGTTCTCGACGCCAGAGGGCCGCCAAGCCATCCACCCGACGCCGACGGTTGGCATGGTCGGCGTGCTGGCCGACGTGAGTAAACACGCAGGTAGTGCGCTGAAGCGCGCCGGGGACGCCGTTCTGCTCATCGGCGACCCGGTAGGTAGCCTCGGCGCCAGTGAGTACCTCTACCGCCTACACGGTCTCGAGGCGGGTTCTCCGCCCGCGCTGGACCTCGTGGAGGAGGCCAAGGTGCAGGCGGTCGTGCGCGGCCTGATCGCGGACGGCCTGTGCGACACGGCGCACGACACTAGCCACGGCGGCCTCGCCGTTGCGTTAGCCGAACTCTGCCTGGGCGCCGAGGGTGCGGGCGTCGGCCTCACCGTCGACGTTGGTGACGGCGGCGGCGCCCGCGTAGACGAGCTGCTCTTCGGCGAGGCGGCGGCGCGCGTGCTGCTCGCGCTGCGCCAGGAGGACGTCGAGGAGGCGCTGGCACGGTGCGCGGCCGTTGGGGTAGCAGCACGGGTGGTCGGTGTTTCAGGCGGGTCGACGTTCGTGCTGCGCGGCGCAGGCGCGAACATCGAGATCGCGTTGCCAGACCTGGCGGCCCCATACTTCACCACCTACACAGAAGCGTTACGCTGAAGCCAATGACCGAACTCGAGCAGGCGCGGTTGGAACTAGACAAACCGCGCGAGGAGTGCGGCGTCTTCGGCGTGCGGCTGCCTCAACCGGGCGACGTGGCCGGTCTGTGTCACCTCGGGATCTTCTCGTTACAACACCGCGGCCAGGAATCTTGCGGCATCTGCGTTACCGGCGGAGGTCAGGTGAGGCTCGAGAAGGACATGGGCTTGGTCGCCGAGGTCTTCACCGAGGAGCGGCTGGCGAAATTGCGCTTCGACGGAGCCAGCCAGGGCGTGGCGCACACGCGCTACTCCGTCACCGGCTCGAGCCTGCCGTTCAACGCCCAACCCCTAACGGTGCGCTCCAACAAGGGGCACCTGGCGCTCGTGCACAACGGCAACTTCACGAACGCGCGCGAGATCCGCGACGCGCTGCTAGCTGGCGGGGCCGTCTTTCAGACGAGCAACGACAGCGAGGTCATGCTCAACCTCATCGCGCGCTACAGCGAACTCGACCTCGTCGAAGCCACGGCGCAGGCCATGCGCGACCTGGAGGGCGGTTTCGCCGTCGTGCTGATGGACGCCGGCCGCCTCATCGGATTGCGTGACGGCCACGGCGTCAGGCCGCTCGTCATCGGCAAGCTGGACGGCGGGTACGTGTTCGCCTCTGAGCCCGCCGCCCTCGCCATCGTCGGTGCGACATACCTGCGTGACGTTCGGCCGGGCGAGCTAGTCGTGGCAGACGAGAACGGCCTCAGCAGCAGGCAGGTCCTCACAGCGTCTCCTACGCCGTGCGCGTTCGAGTGGATCTACTTCGCGAGGGGAGACGCGCGGCTGGACGGCGTCGACGTTCATGCCGCCCGCGTGCGCATGGGCATCGAGCTGGCCAAGGAGGCGCCAGTCGAGGCGGACGTCGTCGTAGGAGTCCCTGAGTCAGGTTTGGCTGCAAGTGTCGGCTTCGCGCGGGCCAGCGGCGTGCCGTACGACCTCGGTCTCTACAAGTCGCCATACGCGGGCCGCTCCTTCATCAGCCCGACTCAGCAGATGCGTGAACTGAAGGTCAAGCTCAAGCTTCGCGCGACGGGCGCCGTTGCAGGCAAGCGCGTGGTGCT
>JBIQMD010000422.1:0-2140 GCA_044463725.1 Truepera radiovictrix | reverse complement strand
GGCCCGAGTTCGGCCAGGACTTCGAGGCCGTCGCGGAGCGGCATGTGCTGGTCGATAACCAGCAAGTCCGGTTGGTCCTCGATGAAGCGCTTGGCCGCACCGGACGGGTCGTCGCACACCCTCACGTCTTGATAACCGGCGCGCGTCAAGAGACCACGCATTAAAACAAGGGCCGACTCTTCGTCGTCGACCAACAGTATGCGCATGCCAGTGAGATCCACAGTTGAGGCATGATAGAGCGCTGAAGGCAGTGTCACTGCTAGGTTCTTCCCATCTCCCCCGCTTGCCGGAAGGCCGCACCGCCCACTTCGAGGCGCTGAGGTGATGATAGGCAACCGACGATAACGAGGTTCTTACCCAACCAAACCCGTGAACCGCACGCATGAAGCAGCACGTGGTGGCAGCGCCAACACTGAGGCCGGCGACGCACTGCGCCGCCGGCCTTCGCATCGGGACCTAGTTCAGAACGAAGCGAGCAACCGCGGCCCCTCGCTTAGGAGCGTGTGCCACCAGCCCGGGAGGACGCCAAGCAGGACCGTCCCGGCCAAGGCGACGACGATGGCGATCTGTGCCGCGGTCGAACGGAAGGCGGGGGCGTCGTACGCGCTCTCGCGGAAGTACATGTACCCCACGACCCGGAAGTAGTAGACCAGCGCCACGATGCTCGTGGCGATGCCCAGGACGGCCAGCCATACGTAGCCAGCGTCGATTGCGGCCTGGAACACGAGCACCTTGCCCATGAACCCGCCCAGGAACGGTATGCCGCCGAGGCTGAGCATGAACACGGCCATCACGGCCGCCAACCACGGCTGCCTGCGGCCAAGGCCAGCGAAGCGCTCGAGATCGTCGCCGTGGTCGTTGGCGTCCGAGACGAGGCTGAGCACCGCGAATGCGCCGGCGTTCATGAAGGCGTACGCGGTGAGGTAGAAGGCCGCGGCCGCCCCTCCCCCGTCATCGGTAGCTAGTAGTGCAAGACCAAGGTAGCCGGCGTGCGCCACTGAGGAGTAAGCGAGCATGCGCTTCACGCCGCGCTGCATGAGGGCCGAGAAGTTGCCGACCACGAGAGTGAGGGCAACCATCACTGCTAGCGCCGTAAGGAGCCACGGTTGCAGCGCCGGGAACACTACCGTTGCGATGCGTAGGAGGGCAGCGAACGCCCCGACCTTCACGACGACGGACATGAACGTGACGACCACCGTCGGCGCGCCCGTGTACACGTCAGGCGCCCACTGGTGGAACGGCGCCAACGCCGCCTTGAAGCCAAGGCCGGCCAAGACGAGCGCCCCACCAACGGTGGCGAGGAGGGTGAGGTTGCTGCCCGTGAGCGAGGCAACGATGTCGCCGTACACGAACGAGCCACTCGCACCGTAAACGAGCGCGGTGCCGTAGATGAGGATGGCGGAACCGAAGGCGCCGAGCAGGAAGTACTTCATGCCGGCCTCTTCCGACTGCCTATCGCGCGTGCGCCAGGCAGAGAGGGCGTAGACGGGCAACGACATGATCTCCAGGCCAAGGATCAGGGTGATGAGGTCGCCTGCCGACGCCATGATCACGGCGCCGAGCGCAGCTAGGAGCAAGAGGGGGTAGTACTCGGGGTGCTCCATCGCGCCGCGTCCGAGTTGGTCCCAGCTGACGAGCACGGCAACCGCCGTGCCAAGCAGGATGACGATGGTGAGGGCAAGGGCGGGCACGTCGCCTAGGTAGCGCAGGCCGAAGCTGCTGGCGGCTGGCTCACCGGCTAGTAGTTGCGAGACGGTGAAGACGGAGGCCGTGAGTAGCCCGATGATGGCAACGGCGGCCGCACCGCGCGAGTCGCGGGAGAACAGCGCGAAGAACAGGGTAGCGGCGGCCGTAACTAGGAGGGCTATGGCTGGAGCCATGACGCTCCAGTGGATATCGATCACGCCAGGGAAGGTCACTTGCCACCTCCGCCTTCGCCGAGCGTTCGCTCGCCTAGCGGCGTAGCGACGCGCTCTAGTTGCAGCGCGGTTATCTGCGACTGCGCCTCGATGCGGCCGAGGTGCGGCGCCGGAGCTAGGCCGAACCACAGCACGCCCACGACGACGGGCAGCAGCACGTACATCTCGAGGGAGTCGAGTTCAGCTACGCGCACGTCTTCCTTGCCTTGGAACAGCCGTTG
>JBIQMD010000421.1:0-2142 GCA_044463725.1 Truepera radiovictrix | reverse complement strand
ATGACCATGGTCAACCTCGCCACCGCTGGGCAGGAGTTCCAGGCTCCGTTCGGCGGCGTGAAGAGCTCGAGCTTCGGCGCCCGCGAACAGGGCACTTACGCCAAGGAGTTCTTCACCACCCCGGTAACGGCTTACGTCAATGCCCTCAGCGGCTGAAGTCGGCGGCAAGGTCGTCCGCCATGGCGAAAGCAGCCGCTAGCGCTTCTGGCCCGATGCCTGGGAAGCTCTGAATCATGGATGGCAGGGCGCAGGCGCGCCGCAGCACGCGCTCCCTGGCATCTTCATCTTGCCAGTAGGACCCCGCACCTAGCGCACCTAAGGTCATGGGGCAGCCGAGGCGGGCGAACAGGTCAGCGTGCCGCGCCAGCTTGTCACCGTTCCAGCCTTCCAGCAGCAGCTGGGTGAGGATGCCGAACGCAAGGACCTCACCGTGCAACGAGCGCTTCACCCCCGGCAACAGGGTGAGGGCGTTGTGCACGGCGTGCGCTGCGGCTAGCTTGGCGCCCTCGCCAGCCAAGGCGCCGATGAGCCCCGGCCATAGGACGCTGGCCTCCGCAACGAGTTGGCGCAGGCCGCCGTCCGGGTCAGGGTTACCGAGCGCGAGGGGGCCGTCGGCGAATATCAGGCGCTCGAGCTCATCGCATAGGGCGAGCGCCGCAACGCCAGCGGCGCCTGCACCGCTCTGCCTGGCCAACCCGAAGCGGACCTCGACCACCTTGGCGAGGGCGTCGACCAGGCCCGCCGTCAGGTGGCGGTTCGGCGCCGCGGCCAGCACCGTTGGCTCGACGACGGTGAAGGCGGGCGGGCGCCGCACGACGCGGCTCCCAAGGTATGCGCCTTCTACGGTGTAGTCGACCACGACGGCGGTCGCGGCTGCGCACGTTGCCGGGCTCGTCGGCACGAGCACGGTGGCCGCGCCGCTCGCATCGGCCGCGGCCTTGGTTGCGTCCAGCACGCGTCCGCCACCCACGCCGATGAGCACGCAGGCGCCCACGGTCGCACGTTGGATGCTGGTCACTACGGCTTCCGAACACGGGCCCTCCACCTTGAACCTCTCGGCCGCGATCCCCGCCCGCTGCAGGCTGGCCTCGAGGGCTACGTGAACCAGCCCGATGCCGACGTCACCGTGCACGACGAACACCCTCGGCGTCTGGGGCGCCGCTGCGGCCAGCCCGGCAACGGCCGCGCCAACGCCTGCGAGGGAGTTAGCGCCGCTGAGGTAGCGGGCGGGCGCGAGGACCGAGAGAGTCATCTCGCGTGCTCTGGCCCAGCCTCTTGGGCCGGTCTGCCCGGCCAGACCTGCGCGAACACGCGCATGAAGTTGCCGCCCGCGATACCGCGGATGTCCTCTTGCGAGTAGCCGCGGCCAGCGAGGAGGGCGTAAACATCGAGGATCTCGGGGTACCACGCGAAGCCATCGACGAAACGCTCGGGCGCGCGCCAGTACGTCGTGACGTGCTGGTTCATCTCCGTCATGACGGTCTGGTAGTGCGCCCCGTGCTGATCGTGGTCGTGGCGTGGGTACGAGCCGAGGCTGAAGTCCGTGCCGATGCCGATGTTCTCCGTAGTGCCGAGCAGGTCGGCGAGGTAGTCGATGTGGTCGAGGTAGTCGTTGATGGTCGGCCGCGCCGTCATGCCGTGCTTGAAGACGAGCGGACCCCAGTTGACGGTCCCGATCACTCCGCCTTTGGCCGCGATGGCCTTGATCTGCTCGTCGTCGACGTTGCGGGGGTTGTCGACGAGCGCCTTCGGGTTGGCGTGGCTGAAGACGGTTGGGTTGACGCTTGCCTCGTTGATCTCGAGGCTCGAACGCCGCGAGACGTGAGACAGGTCGAGGAGCACGCCAACGCGGTCGCACTCGGCGACCACGCTCCGCCCGACGCCCGAGAGGCCCGTGTCCGTCCGCTCGAGGACGCCGCCACAGAGGAGGTTGTCTCGGTTGTAAGCCGGTATGAGCATGCGCAGGCCTAGACGCTGGAACGCCTCGACGCGTTCTGGCGCCGCGCCGATGAACTCGCCATCTTGTGAGGCCAACAGGAGGGTCGCTTGCCCGAGCTTCTTGGCCTCCAAGATGTCGTCGACCGTGTACGCGATGCGTAGGTTCGGATGCTCGCGCACGACGGCGTGCCAGCCCATCAGGTC
>JBIQMD010000420.1:0-2154 GCA_044463725.1 Truepera radiovictrix | reverse complement strand
GCTCGGCCAGCGCCTTGCGCGTGAGAGGCGCAGCGTCGCGGGCTGGCACTACCAGGGCCTTGACGGCGCCTCCCGCCTGGCTGGCCGCCTCGAAGCCCCTGAAGCTGCTCTCGGCTAGTGCGGCCGAAACGTCCTGCAGTTCGAAGGCGAAGCGCACGTCCGGCTTGTCAGAGCCGTAACGGTCCATGGCCGCCTGGTAGGACAGGCGCGGGAAGGGCGTGACGATCTCGGCGCCGGTCGCGGCGCGCACGACGTGCGCCATCAGCTGCTCGTTGAGGGTCATGAGGTCGGCCTCGTCGACGAACGACATCTCGATGTCGAGCTGCGTGAAGTCGGGTTGCCTGTCGGCGCGGAGGTCCTCGTCGCGGAAGCAGCGCGCCACCTGAAAGTAGCGGTCGACGCCCGCCATCATCAGCATCTGCTTGAAGAGCTGCGGCGACTGAGGCAGGGCGTAGAAACTGCCCGGTTTCTGGCGCGCCGGCACGACGAAGTCACGGGCCCCTTCTGGCGTCGATAGGGTGAGCAGTGGGGTCTCGACTTGCACGAAGTCACGTGCGTCGAGGAACTCCCAGATGGCCTTCGTCACACGGTGGCGCAGCAGGATGGGCGCCAACACGCTTGGTCGGCGCAGGTCTAGGTATCGGTACTTGAGGCGCAATTCCTCGTTGACCTCGCCATCTGCGCTACTGCCGTCGATCACGAACGGGGGAGTGCGGGCGAGGGAGAGGACCGTGACGTTGCGCGCCACGACCTCGACCGCGCCCGTCGCCATGCGGGTGTTGCGCTGAGTGTCGGGGCGCGCCCTTACGGTGCCTTTGACCTCGACAACGAACTCGCTGCGCACATCCTGCACGGCGGCGAAGGCGGCCGCGTCATCCGGTTCGACCACGACCTGGGTGAGGCCGTAGCGGTCGCGGAGGTCGAGGAAGACCAGTCCGCCCAAGTCTCTGCGGCGGTTGACCCAGCCTTGCAGCGTGACCTCGCTGCCTGCGTCGGAAACCCGGAGGGCACCGCAGGTGTGACTTCGCTTCATGCTCACGCGCCTTTCAAATTGCGAGGCGCTCGGCAAGGACGCTGCCTAACCGCTCCTCGGCGACTTCGAGTTGCTCACCGCTTGCCAAGTCCTTGAGTTGCCAGGCGCGTCGGCCGCGCTCGTCTGCGCCGCGTAGGGCGGCGAAGCGGGCCCTGCTGCGGTCGGCGTCGCGCAGGCCCTTGCCTGGGTTACGGCGTTGGTATGCGAACTCGACCCACATGCCCTGCTTGCGCAGCTGCACGGCGAGGCCCGCGGCCTCGGAGACGGCCTCGTCATCAAGCGCAACAACGAACAAGGCCGGACGCGCTGGCTCTGAGGCCGTGGTGGTTGCCTCCTGCTGCAGGGCGTCGAGTACGCGCTCGACGCCGAACGCCCAACCGATTCCCGGCACTGCCGGGCCCCCTAGTTGCTCGCTCAGTCCGTCGTAGCGGCCCCCACCACCAAGCGCCGATTGTGCGCCGATGCCGTGGTAGTGGACCTCGAACGCCGTGCGGCGGTAGTAGTCGAGTCCACGCACAATGGCAGGGTCTAGGTCGTAGGGCACTCCCCACGCCTGGAGGTGGCCCTCGACGGCGGTGAGGTGCTCGCGAGCGGCACCAGCTAAACGCTCGACTGGTCGCTGCAGGTGCGCTATCAACGCCTGGTCACCTGCGTCCTTACTGTCGAGGACCCTTAGCGGGTTGAGGCGCAGCCGTTCCTGGCTGACGGGCGTGAGCCGCTCTGCTACGCCAGCGAGCTCATCTCGCAGGTAGGCGTTGTACGCCTGGCGGTCGCTGGGGTCGCCTACCGAGCCGAGCTTGATGCGGTGGCGCGTCAACCCGCAGGCCTGCAGTGTGCGGTAGAGCAGCTCGATGGCCTCGGCGTCAGCCACGGGCGAGTCCGTACCGATGGTCTCGTAGTTGACTTGGTGGAACTGCCTGAAGCGGCCGCGCTGCACGTTCTCGGCCCTGAACAGCGGGCCCTCGCTCCAGAGTTTCACTGGTTGCGGGAGGGTGTGCATGCCGTGCTCGATGAACGCGCGCATCACGCCGGCCGTGAACTCTGGTCGCAAGGTGAGGCTGCGCCCGCCGCGGTCCTCGAAGGTGTACATCTCCTTCTGGACGACAAGATCGGCCGAGCCG
>JBIQMD010000419.1:0-2155 GCA_044463725.1 Truepera radiovictrix | reverse complement strand
GCGCTGGCAGCGACTACCGCGCGTTGGTGGCTTATGACCTTGCGCGCATGGTGTTGGCGGGCGTCGTCGGCCGTGCGGAGGTGCGCGCCGAGGACGTCGACCAGGTCGTCATGGGCACGGTCGTGCAGAACGTCGCCACCAGCAACGTGGCGCGCGACGCCGCGCTGGCTGCCGGATTGCCAAAGAGCGTACCGGCGCATACCGTCACGGTCGCGTGCATCTCGGCTAACCGTGCGATTGCGGACGCCACCCTCGCCATCGCCGCTGGTCACACCAAGCTGGCGGTAGCGGGCGGGGTAGAGATGCTCGGAGACGTTCCCGTCGGCTTCAGCCGCGAACTGCGCAGGCGCTTCTTCGACAGTCGCCGCTACAAGGGCCCGTTGGACTGGCCCGCGTTCTTCCAGGGTCTCAAGCCGCGCGAGCTGTTGCCACAGGCGCCCGCCATCGCTGAGTTCTCGACGGGAGAGACGATGGGCACCAGCGCCGACCGCCTGGCAGCCAGTTTCGGCGTTACGCGCGCCGAGCAAGACGCCTACGCGCTCCGCTCCCACCAGGGCGCCGCCACCAACCGGGCGCACTTGGCCGAGGAGACGCTGCCGGTCATGGTGCCGCCGAGTGGCGCCGTCGTCAAAGCGGACAACGGCGTGCGCGAAGACACCAGCCTGGAGCGCCTCGCCAAGCTGCCGCCCGCCTTCGTCAAGCCGTTCGGGACGGTAACGGCAGGCAACGCGAGCCCACTAACGGACGGCGCTGCCGCCGTCGTGCTCATGCGCGAGGAGCAGGCTCTGGCCGAGGGGCGCACTCGTCTGGCGCGGATCGTCGACTTCAACTTCGTTGCGCAGGACCCCGGCGACGAGCTTCTGCTTGGACCCGCTTACGCCGTGCCGCTGCTGTTGGCGCGTCATGGGTTGGCGTGGAGCGACATGGACGTCATCGAGATCCATGAGGCGTTCGCAGGCCAAGTACTCGCGGTGCTACGGGCGCTCGAGTCCGGTCTGTTCGGGCGCACGAGCCTCGGGCTAGCTGGCGCCTTCGCGCCAGACATCGACATGGCGAAGATCAACCCGTGGGGAGGCTCGATCTCGTTGGGCCACCCGTTCGGGGCGACTGGCGCGCGCCTCGTGACGACGGCAGTGCACCGCCTCCACGTCGAGGACGGACGTTACGCGCTCGTGGCGGCCTGCGCCGCTGGCGGTCAGGGGCACGCCATGCTCCTCGAGAGGCTCGCATGAACGGGCTGAAGGTGGAGAGACGCGGCGACGTTGCCATCTTGTGGCTCGACCAACCGAACCGCAGCGTTGCGCTCCTCGACATGCCGCTCCTGCAGGCGCTGCCAGGCGCCATCGACGAGCTAGACGCCGACGCCAGCGTGCGCGCGGTCGTGCTTGCGAATGCCAAGCCTGGAGCGTTCCTAGCCGGCGCGGACATCGGGGCGTTCCTCGAGTACGAGACGTCCGCGCAGGTGGAGGCGCAGATCCACGAAGGCAACGCGTTCTTGGCGCGCCTCGAAGCGTGGCGCAAGCCGCTGGTCGTGGCGGTAGACGGGGTGTGCTTGGGCGGCGGCACCGAGCTGGCCATGGCTGGTCGCTACCTACTGGCGAGCACCAACCCAAAGACGCGTTTCGGGCTGCCGGAGGTGCAACTCGGCCTCCTACCCGGCCTTGGCGGCACGGTGCGTCTACCTGAGCGCGTCGGTCTCGCCCTCGCCCTCGACCTGATTCTCACGGGCCGCAACCTCTACGCCAGCCAGGCGCGCAAGGCTGGCCTGGTGCACGCCACCGTTCACCCAGAGGGGCTGATCGACGCCGCAGTGCGCGCCGCTGGCATGCTGGCCGACGGCAAGTTGCGGGTGCCCAAGCGGAAGCCGACCGTCTTGCAGCGCCTCTTGGAGGAGACTCCAGCGCGGGCCATCGTGTTCGACCGCGCCGTCAAGCAGGTAGCGAAGCGCACGCACGGCAACTACCCCGCGCCTGAGCGCATCCTCGAGGTGCTCTCTGCCTGGGCGCGTTCTGGCCGCCAGGCGGGGCTGACCGCCAGCGCCAAGGCATTCTCCGAGCTACTCTTCACGCCGCAGGCGCGGGCGCTCATACACGTTTTCTTCGCCCAGACGGCCCCCAAGAAGAACCCGTGGCCCGGTCAGGCGCCGCCCGACGAG
>JBIQMD010000418.1:0-2158 GCA_044463725.1 Truepera radiovictrix | reverse complement strand
CCGCGGCGGCCTGCGATTAGGTGACGCGAAGTTCGTGGATTCCATGGTTCATGACGGCCTCTGGGACGCGTATGGCGACAAGCACATGGGGTCGTGCGCCGAGCTGTGCGCCACCAAGTACGCCTTCAGCCGCGAAGCGCAGGACGCGTACGCCAAACGCTCCTACCTGCGCGCGCAAGTCGCCAGCGAGGACGGAACCTTCGCGGCCGAGATCGTGCCGGTCGAGGTGGCCGGGCGGCGCGGCAGCGTCACCGTTGAACGCGACGAGGGTCCTCACCAAGTCGACTTCGAGAAGATGGTCAAGCTGCGCCCTGCGTTCGAGGGCAGCGGGACGATAACCGCGGCGAATGCCAGCACCATCAACGACGGCGCGGCCGCGCTCGTCATCACCTCTGAGGAGGCCGCCGTCGCGCGGGGCATGCCGGTGCTGGCGCACCTGCAGGGCTGGGCCGGAGCGGCGGTAGAGCCCGAGTGGTTCACGGTGGCTCCCGTAGTCGCCATGCGCAAGCTCTACGCTCGGTTGGGCTGGAGTCCTGAGAGCGTCGACCTCTACGAGGTGAACGAGGCCTTCAGCGTCGTGCCGATGGCCGTCATGCATGAGTTCGGCATTTCTCCTGAGGTAGTGAACGTGCACGGCGGCGCCGTGGCGCTAGGCCACCCGATCGGTGCGTCTGGAGCGCGCATCCTCGTGACGCTCCTAAACGCCCTCAAGCTGAAGGGCAAGAAGCGCGGCGTTGCCAGCATATGCATCGGCGGTGGCGAGGGCTTGGCTGTGGGTTTGGAACTCGTTTGAGCGGGCGCTTAGGCTGGGCCGTCGCCCAAACCACTGGCTAGCTTCTCGGGTAGGCGGCCCATCTGAACGGCCTCTGCGACCATCGGCGAGATGCCCCAGGCGACGACGTCGAAGGCGACGGCGGCGAAGTCGTACTCCACCTTGTCCATCTCGATGTCTATCCCGCCATCGCTGATGCTCAGGAGCGCGTAGTCTGCGCCAGGCTCGCCGTTTAGCGATAGCCCGACAGAGCCTGGGTTGATGACCAGGCCGCTTGGGCCAACGCGGCGGAAGAACGGCACGTGCGTTGCGCCAGAAACGAGGATGGCGCAGCGGTGGCGATCGAGCATGCGCGTTAGCGAGTGCGGGTCCTGGTTGAGGCTCAGACGTTCCGCCGTGTTGTTCACCGTCCCATGGAAGAAACGTAGCCAGCCAGCCGGCGTGTTCACGCGCCGCTGCACCGGCAGGCTTTGCAGGAACCTGAGGTGGGGAGGTTCGAGGACGCCCTTCGTCCACGTGAGGATCTCGTCGGCAACGCCGCGCCGCCGCTCACCGCCCCCCACGAAGCCGTAAGCAAGGCGCTCGTCCGATGCTCCGAGGGTGCAGATGACGCCCTCGGACCTGATGAGGTCGATCGTCTCGTTGGGCGCAGGACCGTAACCGACGAGGTCGCCGAGGCACAGGATGGTGTCTACGTTGCGGCGCTTCATGGCCGCCAAGGCGGCCTCTAGGGCGATGACGTTCGCGTGAACATCGCTGATGAGGCCGATGTTCACGGGGTCGACGCCCTAGAAGCGGGTGGGCGCGCGCTCACGCATCGCCTCGACACACGCAAGCGCGCCGGGGCGACACTTGATGAGTGGTGGTCAGTCGCGGCCACCGAGCTCGACGCCCTCTTGCACGAAGGCGGTCAGGAGCTTGACGGCGCCCTCTAGGTCGGACTTGGAGACCATCTCCGTGACCGTGTGCACGTAACGCGACGGCGTTGAGATGGTGAATGACGGAGCCCCGCCGCGGCTCTTCTGGAGGGCAGCCGCGTCGTTGCCGCCGAGCGGCAAGACTTCTAGTTGGTAGACGATGCCGTGGCGCTCCGCCAAGTCGATGAAGTGATCGAGCAACCAGCGCGTGCTGATGATGCTCGAGTCCATCACCTTGAGAGCCGTGCCATTGCCGAGCTGCGTTACCCGCAAGTGCTCGCCGATCTCGGGGGTGTCGACCGCCAGCGTCGTGTCGAGCGCGATGCCAACGTCCGGCTCAACGCTGAAGGCTCCCGTCTGCGCACCGCGCAAGCCGACCTCCTCCTGCGTGGTGAAGACCGCGTAGAGATCGGAGTTCATGCTCACGCCCTGCAGGCGCTTGATGGCCTGGATGAGGATCCAGCAGCCC
>JBIQMD010000417.1:0-2184 GCA_044463725.1 Truepera radiovictrix | reverse complement strand
GGGAGTACATGGGCGACTGTGATTTCTCCTGCGTGAGGCGCGTAACGAACTGTCCGTACTCGACTTCGACGAGCTTGACCGTCACGCCGACGGCGGCGAGGTCAGCGGCCACGGCCTGGGACTCTTCCGCCGTCAGGTAACGGGCGGTGGTTAGGAGCTCGATCCTGAAGCCATCGGGGTAGCCGGCTTCGGCCAGCAACTCGCGCGCCTTGGCTGGGTCGTACGGGTACGGCTCGATGCTGGCGTCATATCCGAGGTAGTTGGCTTGCGGGATGGGCTGGCTGATGAGCGTGCCGTAACCGCGCTGCAGGGCCTGAACGATTGCCTGGCGGTTGACGGCGTAATTGAGTGCCTGGCGGACGCGGACGTCGCGCAGTGGTTCGCCGCCAGCGACGGGGCTAT
This sequence comes from Truepera radiovictrix, assembly GCA_044463725.1. Lineage (GTDB taxonomy): Bacteria > Deinococcota > Deinococci > Deinococcales > Trueperaceae > JAAYYF01. Next base: position 1,782 of record JBIQMD010000417.1, on the reverse strand, counting down.
CTGGCCACAACCCGATGTATACGGCGCGCGGAGACGGGCCTGCCTGAACCTCGACGCCGGGAGTGCGTTCCAGGAGCGGAACCTGGATGGCTGGGATCTCCCAGATGAGGTCGACCTCGCCGTTCTGCAGGGCAGCAACGCGCGAAGACGGCTCGGGGATGGTGCGCCAGATCACGCGGGCGATGGGTACGTTCCCGCCCCAGTAGGCCGAGTTGGCGGCAAAGACGATGCGGTCGCCGCGGACCCACTCGGAGAGCACGTAAGGGCCCGTCCCGATCGGTTGAGAAGCGAACTGCTCCTTACCTACCTGGGTGAGGTAGTCAATCGGCAAGATGAAGGCGTTGTCGGTCAGTGCGTTCGGGAGGAACGGGTCTGGTACGGAGGTGAGGACGTCGACGGTGTAGTCGTCGACTACGACGATCTCGCTGATGTTGCGGTACCGCGATGCGACGACGCTGTCTGGAGCGCGATAGATGTCGAGGCTGGCCTTGACGGTTCCGGCGTCTACGACTTCGCCGTTCGTGAAGGTCACACCCTGTCTGATGACGAAGCGCCAGGTCGTAGCGTCGACCGCTTCCCACGAGGTAGCAATACGCGGAACGATGGTTCCGTCCGCCTCGCGGTGCATGAGGGCATCAAATACCTGAAGGAACGAGTTGCGTTCGAAGAGGCCGCCGGTGCCTGGCGGGTAGAACGTGGCCGTCTCGGCGGACATTCCAAGGGTGAACGTGGATTGCGGGGGTGCGCCTTGTGCAACGGCAGCGCTGAGCGCCAAGGCCAGCGCACAGGTCGTCAGTAATCTAGGCAGTCTCAAGATCGGGGGCTCCCTACGGAAATGGACGTATTAACGGTTCGAGCGCGACTCGCATGCTGCGATAGTGGCCTGGTCCTGGGCGGCACCTCCTGCAAGAGTGATGGGTGTGATAGTACACAAAAGACTTTGACGTAGCAATGGGCAAGCTGGCCTCCCCGCTTTTTCCCAGCTGCCAGCGGCTACAGGGACGAAGAGAGTCGGCCAGCCATGTTCGAGGGGTCGTCCGAGACCTTGACTAGCTCTTGGCGCTCGCTTCGCTCCAACGTGGCGAAGCTCAAGTCAACGTCGTCGAATGCCATCCACTAGGAGCCGCTTGCGGCTACCGGCGAATGATCATCTCCTCAAGCTCCCGTGGGTACAGCGACAACCGCTCGCACCCGTTCTCCGTCACAAGCACCGTGTCCGAGTGCCTGAAACCGGCGTAGCCGGGAACGTAGAGCCCGGGTTCTACCGAGACGATCATGCCGACCTGGATGAGTGAGTGGTCGTCGAGGTCGAGGAACGGGTGCTCGTGACCCTCGAGACCGAAGCTGTGCCCGGTGTGGTGACGCAGCAGGTCACCCATGCCGAGTTCGTCGTGGATGAAGTCGCGGACGTCGCGCTCGACGTCGGCGCAGGTGCGGCCTGGCCTTATCGCCTCGAAGCCGCGGTCTTGGGCGGCGGCCATGGCGTTGAAGTACTTGATGAACTGCTCGTCTGGCTCGCCGAAGATCATGGTGCGTTCGAGTTCAGACTCATACCCGCCAACGGTGCCGTACGCGCCCGTCACGATGACGTCGCCCGGCCGCACGCCCGCTTGGCCGTGCAGACCGTGCGGGTTGGCGGTGTTCGTGCCGCGGATGAACATGGCGTTGGCTGGCATGCCGTCGCGTGCCTTGGGTACGTAGCGCTCGCCGAGGGCGACGAGCATCTCGTCAGTAGCCTCGAGGCTGGCGGCGCGCGAGACCGCCACTTCGCTCACTCCGCGC
>JBIQMD010000416.1:0-2195 GCA_044463725.1 Truepera radiovictrix | reverse complement strand
GGTGGGCGATGAGGGGTTCGAACCCCCGACCCTCCGCGTGTAAAGCGGACGCTCTGCCGCTGAGCTAATCGCCCTCGTCAAACGCCCTCCCGTTTTCCGGGGCGGCGCATGGCTTAGCAATGCTAACAGGTTATCGAGCGTGGGAGGGAGCGCCGCTCGGGGGGCGCGCGAGGTTTGACCACGTGGGGGCAGGTGAGCTAAGTTCTGCATCTAGGCGGTCGGCAGTCGGGGGGTGCGGTTCGCCTGGGCGAGTGGCCCGTGAGCACGAGAGAGTGCCGTCAAAGTTTCTTCTGCTGTCGTCTGAAGGGCGTACTGAATCATATGGATAGTGCAGCAGGTCAGTTGGCCTCACAGGCCGCGTCAGCCACTCCTGAGAGCTTGGCCAGAGAAGCCTGGCAAGTGCGCGCGGAGGTCCCGCGGGTCGCTATCTCACTGGCCAGCGAGGTGCTCGCAGGCGCAACCAACCCTGCGACGCGCGGCGTTGCCTTAGCGGCGCTCGCGGTTGCCAGGCTGGCCAATGACGAGCCAGCCGCGGCGCTCGAGGCAGCACTCCAGGTACCAGATCTCGTTGGCGAGGACGAGTTGGCGTTCGCCGACATCGGCCTGGTGTTAACGGAGGCGCGGCTCACCGCCCTCCGCTCGGCTCACTTGTTGGACGACGTTGCAGGCGCCGTGCGGTGGGGCCGCGAGTCGCTAGCGCTAGCGCAGAAGTACGAGCTGCCGCTGCTGATAGCTAGGGGACACAACGACCTGGCTGCAGTCTACGGCTCGCGCGAGGTCATCGACGTTGCCATCAAGCACCTCAACTCGGGCATCGCCGCCCTCGAGGCCGCTGGCTTGCCGGTGGCGCCGTCGTTGTTGACGAACCTTGGGAATGTCTACATGGGCACCGGGCGCCTAGACGAAGCGCTCGCTTGTTTCGGGCTTGGCCGCCAGGCATACACCGACAAACAGGACCGCTTCGGGGCGGCATTGGCTCGCTCCAACGAGGGGCGAGCGCACCTCCAGCTCGGCTCTTACGCTGAGGCGATAACGGCTCAAGAGGAAGCGTTGACGTGGTTCGAGGAGGTCGAGAACGCGCGCTACGCAACCGTCACGCGCACGAAGCTCGCCCAAGCCCACGCGGCGGCAGGAGACATCGAGCATGCTGCTGCCCTCTACGAAGTCGCGCTTGCCGACATGAGTGGGCACCACGACGCGTTCGAGGCAGAGATCCGCGACAGTTACGGGCAGTTCCTCTTGCGCAGCGGGCGATTCGAAGCTGCCCTCGCTGAGATGCGGTTCGCCGAGAAGCTCTTCGACGCCGCCAAGAAGCCCATCCCGGCCGCTAACCTCCGGCGCCCGATCGGCGAGGCGCTAGCCGCCCTTGGGCGGTACGAGGAGGCGTATCAGGAGCTGAAGGCTTACCAAGCGGAACGCGAACGCACAGACACTGACCGCACTGGTCAGGTGCTAGGCATGCTCCTCGCGCAGTTGGAGTCGAGCCTTGCCGACGAACACGAGTTGCACGTCGTTGCGCGGCAGGCGGTAGCTGGCGCCAACCGCGTGCTGCGCGAGCAGGCAGAGCGGCTTGAGGCGCTGAGCATCACCGATGACCTGACGGGTCTGTTCAATCGCCGTTACTTCCGCACGCGCCTTGACGAGGAGGAGGCGCGCGCCAAGCGCCACGGCAACGACCTCGTGGTCGTGCTCCTCGACGTGGATAACTTCAAGCGCGTCAACGATAGCTACTCTCATGCGGTTGGTGACGCCGTGCTCGTGCGGGTCGGTGAGCTGTTGAGGCGCGCCGTGCGCGGCTCGGACGTCGTGGCGCGCTGGGGTGGGGAAGAGTTCGTCGTCCTCGTGCCCGGCACTTCGAAGGCGGCTGCGCTCGAGGCGGCGGAGCGCGCGCGTTTGCGCGTAGCCAGCTACGACTGGAACTCAGTGGCCGCTGGCCTCGAGGTGACGGTGAGTGTTGGGGTGGCCGCGCTCTCCGAGGTCGAGGGAGTCGACGTTGCCGAGTTGGTCAGGCTCGTCGACGCGCGGCTTTACGCCGCCAAGCGCGCGGGCAGGAACCGCACGAGCTCCTGAACTAGCAGAGCGGCCCAGCGCCGCTACGTGGCAGACAAAGAAGAAGGGCGCTCGTCAAGAGCGCCCTCTTTGGTGACCCCTACGGGATTCGAACCCGTGCCGCAACCTTGAAAGGGTTGTGACCT
>JBIQMD010000415.1:0-2208 GCA_044463725.1 Truepera radiovictrix | reverse complement strand
GGAGCGCACGAGTTGCGCGACCGTCTGGATGAGGGAGGTCTTGTTCACCTGGTAAGGGATCTCGGTGACGATGATGGCCGTCTTCTGGTTGTGGTCCTCGATGCGGGCGCGGCCTCGTACCCTGATGCTCCCGCGGCCGGTCTCGAACGCTTGCTTGATGCCTTCGCGCCCGATGATGCCGCCAGTCGGGAAGTCGGGGCCATGCACATGACGCATGAGCTCCGGCGTATCGATGGTCGGGTCCTCGATCATGGCCACGAGCCCATCGACGATCTCACCCAGGTTGTGAGGCGCCATGTTGGTGGCCATGCCAACCGCGATGCCTGCTGCGCCGTTGACGAGGAGGTTCGGCACGGCGGACGGCAGCACCGACGGTTCTTGCAGTACTCCGTCGAAGTTATCGCGGAAGTCGACGGTTTCCTTGTCGATGTCGATGAGCATGGCCTCGGCAAGTGCCGTTAGGCGCGCCTCCGTGTACCGGTAGGCGGCGGCCGGGTCGCCGTCGATGGAGCCGAAGTTGCCCTGCCCGTCGACCAGGCGGTAGCGCAGGTTCCAGTCCTGCGCCAAGCGGACCATTGCGTCGTAGATGGCACTATCGCCGTGCGGGTGGTACTTACCTATGACCTCGCCAACCACACCAGCGCTCTTCGAGTGCTTGCGGTTCGACGCCAACCCCATCTGGTGCATGGCGAACAGGATTCGGCGCTGCACCGGCTTGAGCCCGTCGCGAACATCGGGGAGCGCGCGCTCCACGATGACCGACATGGCGTAATTGATGAAGCTCGTCTTGATCTCGTCCGTGATCTGGACGGGGACGACTTGACCTTCGTTCAACGTGACCTCCGTTGCCTGCTGGCTGGCCCCACGCCACGCCCAACGCGCGTGCTGGCCAGAGCGGGCTTGGGCCAGCGGAGATGCGGTAGGAGGTTACTGGGGGCCGCGCGCCGGTAGGCGGCCTGACGGACGATTCTACCACTTGCGCCGACCCGAACGACGAAGCGGGCGGCGTTCACGCCCGCTTCTGGACCCGTGTTAGTTTGCTGCGAGATGCTCGAACGCTACACGACCCCAGACATGCGGCGCCTTTGGAGCGAGGCAGAGCGCTACCGGACTTGGTTGGAAGTGGAACTCGCTGCAACGGCAGCTTGGGAAGACCTCGGTGAGGTGCCAGCCGGGACGGCGGCCGCGCTGCGCCGCGCGGCGGAAGCCAACCCGCTCGACGACGCGTTCGCCGAGCGCGTGGCGGTCATAGAGGCGGAGACGCGCCACGACATCGTGGCATTCACGCGCGCCCTTAGCGAGCGGCTCGGGGATAGTGCGCGTTACGTCCACTTCGGGCTAACTAGCACCGACGTGGTCGACACGGCGCAGAACATCGTGCTTACGAAAGCGCTGTCCACCATCCTCGAAGCCACTAGTGAGGTCAAGCACAAGCTGAGGGGGTTGGCGCAGCGTTACCGCCACTCGCCTTGCATAGGTCGCACCCACGGCATTCACGCCGAGCCCATGACCTTCGGACTCAAGTTCCTCAACTTCGCCACGGCCTTCGAGCGCGACGAGGCGAGGCTCGAGCGCGCCAAGCAAGCGATAGGCGTGGTGATGCTCTCCGGCTCAGTTGGCACCTACGCCCACGTCCCGCCGGAGATCGAAGTCGCAGTCGCGAAGGCCGTTGGCCTAGTGCCCGACCCCATCACTAACCAGACGGTGGCGCGCGACAGGCACGCTGAGGTCATGGCGGCGCTCGCCATCCTCGGCACGAGCATCGAACGCGTTGCCCTCGAGATCAGGCACTTGCAGCGCACTGAGGTGCGCGAAGCGCAAGAAGGCTTCAAGGCTGGGCAGACGGGCTCGTCGTCGATGCCGCACAAGAAGAACCCCATCGCCAGCGAGAACCTGACGGGCGTGGCGCGGATCATGCGCTCCAACTTGCAGGCGGCGCTAGAGAACGTGGCGCTGTGGCACGAGCGCGACATCAGCCACTCGGCAGCCGGACGCGTGATCCTGCCAGACACGACCACGCTTGCGGTGTACGCCCTGAGACGCCTGAGCAGCGTGCTGGACGGGCTCGTCGTTTACGAGGAGCGCATGGCCGAGAACCTCGACGCCCTCAACGGCCTCGTCTACTCGCAGCGGGTGCTTCACCTCCTCATCGAGGCTGGCATGAGTCGCGAGGCGGCATACGGGCTCGTGCAGCGCGCCAGCTTGCGC
>JBIQMD010000414.1:0-2209 GCA_044463725.1 Truepera radiovictrix | reverse complement strand
AGGCGGCTCGGGTCGATGAGGTGTGGCGCGCCGACCTCGTGCACGATCACCTTGGCTTCGCTGCGCGCCACCAGTGCGCCGGCGGCGGCGGCGTGGTCGAGGTGGATGTGGGTGAGGAGCAGGTAGCGCAGGTCGGCCAAGTCAAGGCCGGCATCGTGCAGTCCTGCCTCCACCGCCGCCAGCGTGCTGCCCGGCCCGGACTCGATCATGGCGAAACCGCCCGTCGGGAGTGGCAGCACGAACACCGCGATGGTGCCAGGGTTACCTAGGTGGCCTGTGTCTAGCTGCAGCACGCCGCCGAGGTCGCGCACGCGCGGGTAGTCGGGCGGGACGGTCGCAGCGTTAACGCTGCCTCTGCGCAGCATGCTTGCGTCTAGGTCGCCTGGCATGTTCAACCCGAGCCGACCTAACCCTCGGCCACGACTTGGTTGGTCAGGGTGCCGATGCCCTCCACCGTGACCTCCACGGTGTCGCCAACGCGCAGCGGACCGACGCCCTCTGGGGTGCCGGTCAGGACGACGTCGCCAGGGCCGAGGGTCATGAAGCGGCTGATGTAAGACAAGACTTCGGCGACCGAGAAGATCATGTCCGCCGTCGTGCCGGACTGCTTGGTCTCGCCGTTGACCCGTAGCGTCAAACGCAGGTTCGTTGGGTCGAGGTCCGTCTCGAGCCACGGGCCGACCGGGCAGAAGCCGTCTGCCGACTTGCCCCTTACCCACTGCAGGTCGGTCTTCTGCTTGTCGCGCGCCGTCACGTCGAGCGCGCAGGTGTAGCCGAGTACATAGTCGAGCGCGTCGTCTGCTGACACGTCGCGCAGCTCGCGTGCGATGACGACGGCGAGTTCGCCTTCGTACTGCAGGTCGCTCGTCCAGCTCGGGTACGGCACGTCGTCGCCCGCCCCGCTCAAGGTGTTCAGTCCCTTGAGGAAGAGGCCCGGCTCGGTAGGCAGGCCGCTCTTGTCGTTGCCCATCTCGCGGATGTGATCCGCGTAGTTGCGGCCGACGCAGACGATGACGTTCGGGTCGCATGGCGGCAACAGCGACACGTCGCTGAGCGGCACGGTGTGGCCGCTGATGGCGCCGAGCATGCCTGTCAACTGGTGGATCATGCCACCCTCGAGTTCGCCCCAATGGACTCCGTCGAAGCTGCGGTAACGAACGCGTTGCATCAGATCACGCCTCCTTGGCTGTGAGCCTACCCGTGATGTCGTCCCACTCCTCCATGTGCCCGAGGAGCGTCGTCTCTAGCGTGGCATGTTCCGTGGCAAGTGCGGCCAACAACTCACCGTTCGAGGGTGGCGGGCCGGGCTCGTCCCAGCTCCCGACCTGCAACGTTTTCAGGGCCGTCACAGTGACGTCGGCCGGACGCCCAAGGAGCCCCGTGATGAGTGCGAGGCGCTCCTCTACCTCGTGGATCTCGTCCTCCAAGGCGGTTAGCGTGCGTTCGAGCTGCCATCGCGACGGCCCGGCGGCCGCGCGAGGCGCCACGACAGTTGGCTTGTGCGCCGCCTGCTGGGGCAGGGCCTGTGCCGCGCTGTTACGCTTGCGCAGGTAGTGCTCCCAGTCGCCGCGGTAGTCCGTGAAGCGGCCGTCACTGACCTCCAACACGCGCGTCGCCAGCTTAGCGAGGAAACGCCGGTCGTGCGACACGAGGAGCAAGGTGCCCTTGTAATCAGCCAAGGCGGCCTCTAGCGCCTCGATCATCTCGACGTCGAGGTGGTTGGTTGGCTCGTCGAGCACGAGGAGGTTGCGGCGGTCGAGCGTCAGGTTGAGGAGCGCTAGGCGCGCGCGCTCGCCGCCCGAGAGGTCGTGGACGCGCTTGAACTGCGCCTCGTACGGGAACAGGAAGCGGCCGAGGGCGTTGTGCGCCTCTGCGTCGCCCATCCGGCGCAGCAGCTCCTCGAATAGCGTCGCCTCGCCGTCTACGCTGCGGAGTTCCTGGTCGTAGTAACCGAGCCGCACGCGCGCGCCAGTCCGCACGCTGCCAAGCGGATGGTCGGAAGTGAGGTCGCCTAGCAGCATGCGCAGGAGGGTCGTCTTGCCTGCCCCGTTCGGCCCGACGAGAGCGACGCGTTCGCCTTGCCGCAGCTCGAGAGTAACGTCGTCGAGGAGGCGCCGCTGCCCGAAGCTCTTGCTCATGTGCTCGGCCGTCAGGACTATCTCGCCGCTCGGGTCGCAGTCGAAAGCGAAGCGCGTGGTGCGCTCTGCAC
>JBIQMD010000413.1:0-2211 GCA_044463725.1 Truepera radiovictrix | reverse complement strand
GCGCCCGACCTGCTCGACGCCACCAAGGACGCCATCCGCGCCATGATCGACCACCTCGGCAAGGAGTACGGCCTTGAGCCGCAGTTGGCGTACGCGCTATGCAGCGTGGCCGTCAACCTGCGCATCAGCGAGGTCGTCGACATGCCGAACTGGGTGGTCTCTGCCGTCCTGCCGCGCCACATCTTCCAGTAAGGATTGGCCGCGCCAGCAGGCTCGCGCTGGCCGGCTCGGTCTGACACCGTAATCCGGGACACGTTGTCCTCTCAGGCGTATACTGCCGGCGAACCACAATTAAGTCGGCCGCGCAATCGTGGCCGCGAAGCTATGGTGGGAGGTTGGCATGAACCGACGGAGCTTCATCAAGAAGGCTGGCATCGCGGTGGCCGGAGCGAGCATCAGCCCGCTCATGTTCGCGAGCGCCCAGAGGTCGAAGTTCAACTTCGAGATGGTGACGTCTTGGCCGACGTCACTAGATACCCTCTTCGGCACTGCAGAGAACATCGCCAAGTACATCAACGAGGCGTCCTCCGGCGACATCACGGTGAAGGTCTACCCCGCTGGCGCGCAGATCGGCGCTCTCGAGGTGTACGACGCGGTCTCCACCGGCGCATTCGCCATGGCACACACCGCGCCTTACTACTTCATCAACAAGAACCCAGCCCACGGCTTCTTCACGGCCGTCCCGTTCGGCATGGACTCGCAGCAGTTCAACGCCTGGATGTATGCGGGCAACGGCAACGCGCTGGCGCAGGAGCTGCTCGCGCCGGACAACATGGTTTCCTTCCCTGCCGGCAACACCGGCGCACAGACGGGCGGTTGGTTCAAGCGCGAGATCAACACGGTAGCCGACCTGCAGGGCCTCACCATGCGCTTCCCTGGCTTCGGCGGACAAGTGATGGGCCGCGTGGGCGTGAACGTGCAGAACATCCCCGGCGGCGAACTGTTCCTGGCGCTCGACACGGGCGTCATCGATGCCGCCGACTGGGTCGGGCCGTACGACGACCAGATCCTCGGCCTCAACAAGGCAGCGCCCTACTACTACTTCCCGAGCTGGGCCGAGCCGGGACCCGGCGTCTGCCTCTACATGAACAAGGACGAGTTCGGCGGCCTGCCTGCTGACCTGCAGAGCGTGGTGGCAGACGCTTGCGCGCGCGGCAACGTCGAGATGCTCTCGAACTACGACACTAAGAACTACACGGCGCTGCAGGAACTGATCGCATCAGGCACTCAGATCCGCTTGTTCTCAGACGAGATCCTCGGAGCGTTCGCCAAGGCGACCGACGAGATCCACGCCGAGAACGCCGCCAAGGCGCCCGGTTACCAGCGGATCCACGACGACTACCGGAGCTTCATGGACAACGTGAGGGCCTGGACGAAGGTCACGCAGCACGCGTACAACGGCTTCATCTTCAAGTAAGCGGTTGCGCTTACCAGCGCGCTAGAGAACCAGTAGGGCGGCCCATGAGCGGCCGCCTTACTGCGCGTTGGAGATGGACGGCAACCACCCGACGATGCCGGGGAAGAACACCAGCAGTAGCAGCGCGACCACCTGGATGAGCACGAACGGGATGATGCCGCGGTAGATATCCGAGGTCTTGATCTCGGGCGGCGCCACACCCTTGAGGTAGAAGAGCGCGAAGCCGAACGGCGGGGTGAGGAACGAGCTCTGGAGGTTCATGGCGATGACGACGCCGAACCAAAGCAGCATGTCCTGACCGAAGAAGTGCAGCGCTATGGGCGTGATGAACGGCACGACGATGAACGTGATCTCGATGAAGTCGATGAAGAAGCCAAGCACGAAGATCGTCAGCATCGTGAAGAACATGAAGCCCCATTGGCCACCGGGGAGGTTGACGAGGAACTCGTCGACGAGCGTGTCTCCCCTCAACGCAGTGAACACCATGCTGAACGCGGTTGCACCCACGAGGATTATGAACACCATGCTGGTCAGTTGGGTCGTCTGGCGCATCGTGTCTTGCAAGTTCTTGAGGGTGAGGCGCCTGTTGACGAGGGCGAGAAGCATGGCGCCGATGGCGCCAGCGGCGCCGGCCTCCGTTGGGGTGGCGATCCCGAAGAAGATGGAGCCGAGCACTAGGAGGATGAGGAAGAGCGGCGGGATGAGGCTGCGCACGATCTTGACGAGCAGCACCCTGGGGGGCATCTGGCGCGCCTCGAGCGGCAACGCGGGAGCTTCGTGCGGCCTGATGTAGG
>JBIQMD010000412.1:0-2222 GCA_044463725.1 Truepera radiovictrix | reverse complement strand
CCTCAGGAGTCAGTCCGAAAGTCGCGGCGGCAGACCTAAGGTCGTCGGCCATGAGGGTTCCTTTCGTCGATCACGCAGGTTGGCACTAATTGCTAAGGAGCGATTCGAGGATGACCCGGCCGTCTTCCCCGCCAAGCAGCTCCTCGACGGCGCGTTCCGGGTGAGGCATCATGCCCAGGACGTTGCCTTTGGCGTTGGTTACGCCAGCGATGTCGTTGAGGCTGCCGTTGGGGTTGGCGCTAGGTGTTCGCGCCCCGGTGACGCTGACGTAGCGCAGTGCCACCTGCCCTTCGCCCTCTAGGCGCTCAAGCACTTCCTCGTCAGCGTAGTAGCGCCCATCTGCGTGGGCAACGGGCAAGCGCAGGAGTTGGCCGCTACTAGCGCGGTTCGTGAACGGCAAGTCGGTGCGCTCGACGCGCAGGTGCACGTCGTGGCAAATGAAGCGCAAGTCCGAGTTGCGCGCGAGTTGACCTGGCAACAGGCCAGCTTCCGTCAACACCTGAAAGCCGTTGCAGATGCCAAGCACCGGCCCGCCAGCGGCCGCGAACGACCGCACCGCCTGCATGACGGGGCTGTGTGCAGCTAGGGCGCCGCAGCGCAAGTAGTCACCGTAGCTGAAGCCGCCAGGTATTACGACCGCCTCTGGCGCTTTGCCTGAATTGGAGAGGGTATCTGCCGTGTGCCACACGTTCCACGTGCTGGCGCCTAGAACGATGTCGAGGGCGTATGACGCGTCCTCGACGCAGTTGCTGCCGGGGAACGTCACGATGGCCACGCGCATACGAGCGGTAGGCTACCACGTGCCTGCGAGCGCCCCGACTGACGTCGGACCGAGTAACAACTTGCTCACGACACGCTAGAGTTGGTAGTATTCTCAACCGTCCGTGTGCCGCATTCAGCGGCAGTGGCGGGCCGAGATGGCGGAACGGTAGACGCAGTTGACTCAAAATCAACCGGGGCGACCTGTGCGGGTTCGAGTCCCGCTCTCGGCACCAATCAAGTACGCGACCGGCCGACAGGCACGCCGCGGACGGCTCGTGGAGGCAGGATGTTCTGGATAGCGTTCATAATCTTCTTGATCGTATCCGTGATACTCACGGTCGCGATACTCATGCAGGAACCCAAGCAGTCTGGCCTTGGCGACGCCCTTGGCGGCGGCGGAGGCGGCGACTTCGGCGCCAGCTTGGGCGGCACGGCTGGCGGCTTGCACCGCTCGACGATCTACCTTGCAGTCGCGTGGGCGGTTCTCGCGCTCCTGCTCGGCCTCATCCCGCGCTAAGCTAGCTCTCCGCCCTGCGCTGAAGCAGGTGACGGTGAAACTTAGGTTAACTCCAAGCAGGGCGTGTATCCCAACTTCGTCGGGGTGCGCGCCCTGCCCTTTCTTACCGCCGCGAACGGCGCGAATCAGCAGCGACCACTACCACCCAGTGGCCGAGACGCGAGGTGCTTGGCGCGTTGACGCCCTAAGAACCGTGGTGATAGATTCGACCCAAGTGGGTAAATGTACATAGCCCACCCGGCGTTCCGGCCGCCGGGCTCCTGCGCGCAATGCGGCAGCTGCTGTTTACGCTCAGCAGTCTTGCAGGTTTCGCGATGTGAGGTTACCGTAGGCAGGCGTCAACCACAGCGTGAAGGTAGGGGCCGGCAACGGCTCACGCCCACGCCAACAGTTACCTCTAATGGAGGAGATATATGAAGAAGTTGCTAATCGGTCTAAGCCTGCTGGCGGTGGCGTCCTTCGCTTTCGCCCAGCCATTCGTATGGCCGAGCGCCTGGAGCAACGCCACCCCAGGCGAGGCCGCATACGGCGGCACGCTGCGCATCGCCCTCATCGGCGACCCGCGCACGTTCAACCCCGTGACCTCCGCTGAGTCGCAGGCCCTCTCCGACTACCTCTTCAACACTGGCGCCGCCTTGATCGTCCGCGGCCCAGACTCCGACGCCTGGCTCCCTTACGGGGCAGCGTCCTACACCGTCAACGAAGACGGTACCCAGGTCGACATGGTCGTGCGCGACGGCATGAAGTGGTCAGACGGCAGCCCCATCACCGCCCAGGACTACTACCTCCGTTACGTCCTCGAGACTGACCCAGATGTCGGCTCCAACGGCTACGACAGCTGGTTCATGGGCGACGACGCCATCACGGTCGAGAAGGTCGGCGATAACGGGCTGCGCTTCAACTTCCCGCGCCCTGACCGCCTCGCCTTCCCGGTTGCCGCAGT
>JBIQMD010000411.1:0-2227 GCA_044463725.1 Truepera radiovictrix | reverse complement strand
AACCTCGTCAGGGTAGGAGAGGCCAACGAGGGCAGGCACGGCCGTTGGCGCCAATTCGCCAGGAGGCAGCGCGTAACGCAACTCCACGGTGCGGCCAGGCCGGAGGTTGGTGCCGACGGCCGGCTCTACTTTGATCACCGTGCCTGGCACTTCGTCAGACATGAGGGGTGTGGCGTTCACGCCAAGCCCGAGCTCGATCAGTGACCTCGCTGCCGCCTGAGCGTCCTGTCCGAGGACGGGGGGCACGGTGACGACGGTGTCGACCCGCGCCGACCAGAACCCAGCAAGCGTCATTGCGACCGCAATCAGGCTGACGAGCACCGCCAAGCCCCACGACAAGGCCCGCTGCGGCAAACGGCCGATGTACTCGGCTCCGCGTTGTAGTGGCGGCTGGTGCTGGCGTAACGGCCGCTCGCGCTGAGTGGCCTCCTCGTGCCGTAGCGGTCGACTGTCCTCGCGCTCGACCGACTGCCTGGCGCCGAACGTCAGGCCGTAAAGCATGACTTTGGGTGGGCGGGTCGACAGCCGCCGCACGTCGCAAGACTGCAGTCCGTAGCCTGCGCTCCTCAAGGCCTCGGCCAGGTCGGGAGGTAGCGCGCCCGCGCCATCTGACACCGGTGCTGCCCCGGCAGGCGGCCGCTCCCAGGCGACGTAGTGGGCGCCAGGACGGGCGATGACGTCGTGGACCGCCGCGAAGCCAGCCCTCTTGAGCTGCCGCAGCTGGCGGCGGTAGTCCTCGAACGCGCCCTCTTGGTCGGCCGCTAGATCGAACCACTCGATGCGCAACGGCGCCCCGTCCGGCGCCGTTGCCTCGAAAAGAGTGAGGCCATCGTCGAGCGTGCGCTGAGCGATGACCTCATACCTACCGTCTAGTAACGACATCCAACCCTGGTCGCTAGCAGCCTGGGGCCGCTACGACCCCATGAGCGCGAGTGCCCTAGTCGCCGGACTCGCCGGCGGGCCGCGCCTCTGGTCGCGGCTCGATGGGGGGCCGACCACTTGCGTCGCTTGCCTTGCGGCGGCGTTCTTCCTCTGCGGCGCGGCGTTCGCGCTCCTCGGCTGCCTGAGCGCGGCGCTCCGTCTCGGCGGCGGTAGAAACGATCCAGTCCGTGATCTCTTCCGTCGACTTGCCCTCCTGCGCCAACTCCTGCGCGCGGTGGATGAGCTTGCCGTCAAGCGTCTCGCGCTTCAGCAGCGCGGCGGCCACGGCCTCTACGGAGACCCAGTTGGCCTCGATCAATGCCTCTGAGTCGCGGTAGGCGGCCTCCAGGATGCCGGAGACTTCCTCCTCGACCTGCCTGGCCGTCTCTTCGGAGAAGTCCTTGCGGCGCGAGATCTCGCCGCCCAGGAAGATCGGGCCCTGGTCTGAACCCCAGGCAACGAACTCTTGCGAGCCCATGCCGAGGTCCAGGACCATCTGCTTGGCCATCTCGGTGGCCTGCTTGAGGTCGTTGCTCGCGCCAGACGAGATGGTGCCCGTAATGCGCTTCTCAGACTGGCGACCAGCGAAGGCCACCACCAGCTGCGCCTTGAAGCGGCGCACGTTGTAGAACATCTCTTCCTTGGAGAGCGGCGCCATGAAGCCGCCAGCTCCACCGCGCGGCATGATCGTCACCTTGCGGATGTCGCCAAGTTCGGGCTGCGCGGCGTATGCAACTGCGTGCCCAGCTTCGTGGAACGCGAGAATGCGGCGCTCGTCTTCAGACGGCACCAGGCTGCCGCGCCGTAGACCCAACGTGATGCGGTCGAGCGCCTCGTTGAAGTCGACCCACGTGATGACCTGCTTGTCGTTACGCGCGGCGATGAGCGCCGCCTCGTTCGTGAGGTTCTCGAGGTCCGCGCCCGAGAAGGCGGGCGTTGCCTCGGCAAGGCGCCGCAAGCTGACGTCGTCCGTGACGGGCTTGTTGCGCACGTGAACCTTGAGGATCTCCTCGCGCTCTGTCATGGTCGGCAGGCCGATGGTGACCTGGCGGTCGAAGCGCCCCGGCCGCAAGAGCGCGGGGTCGAGGATGTCAGGCCGGTTGGTGGCCGCGATGATGATGACGGACGTGTCCTTCTCGAAGCCGTCCATCTCGCTGAGGATCTGGTTGAGGGTCTGCTCGCGCTCGTCGTGCCCGCCGCCGATGCCTGCGCCGCGGCGCCGTCCGATGGAGTCGAGCTCGTCGATGAAGATGATCGACGGAGAGGCCTTGCGGGCCTCCTCGAATAGGCTACGCACGCGGCTGGC
>JBIQMD010000410.1:0-2236 GCA_044463725.1 Truepera radiovictrix | reverse complement strand
CGGCGGCACGCAGCGCCTCCCGCGCCTGATCGGACAGGGCCGCGCGCTCGACCTCATCCTTACGGGCAGGCACGTTACGGCCGACGAGGCGCTGCAGCTGGGCCTCGTCAACCGGGTGGCGGACGATGCCCTTGCTGAGGCGGTTGCGCTCGCGCGCCAAGCGGCCAAGAACGCGCCGATCGCACTCGGCCTCGCCAAGGAGGCCGTCGTACGCGGCCTCGACGTTACTTTGCAGCAGGGCCTCGAGATCGAGGCGGACCTCTTCGGCCTAGTCTCGACCACGGCGGACATGCGCGAGGGCACGACCGCCTTCCTCGAGAAGCGCGCAGCTGAGTGGTCAGACAGCTAGGCATTGGCGCGAACGAAGACTAACGGCATGCCCCGCGTAACATGGGGCATGCCGTTTCGCATTAGAGTCTCGCTCGCCATCATCGCGTTGCTAGTGGCGACGGTTGTGTTCGTACCGCTCATCGTGCCGATCTCCCCCCCACAGGGCACGGTCCCGCTGGCAGACGCAGTTGCCAAGGCCGCGCGGCCAGATGGGGAGCTAGTGACCGCCGACGGGGTCGAACTCTTCGTTGTGCGCACCCCGTACAGCGGCGAGGGCGAGGCGCCGCTAACGTTCCTCCTCCTGCACGGTTACGCCTCCAACGCGTTCTCTTTCGACGCCATCAGTCACGACTTGGCGGCCTACGGCGACGTGGTGGCTTTCGACCGGCCTGGCTTCGGCCTCGCCTCACGGCCAGCTCCCGCCGACTTTCAGGGGGCAGACAACCCGTACAGCCAGGACGCGCAAGTCGCTCAGACGTTAGCGCTCGTCGCTAACCTCGGGCTGCATGACCTCGTGCTGGTAGGCGACAACTCTGGCGGCGTGCTGGCGCTAGAACTCGCGGTGCGGCACCCAGAGCTGCCGACTGGCCTCGTGCTCATCGGCACCCCCGCCTACCTCCTCAGCCGGGGCGGAGGTGCGCCGAAGTGGGTGCTTGCCACGCCGCAACTCCAGCGCATCGGGCCAGTCCTCATGAGGCAGCTGGCCGGGCAACCAGGCGAACAGATGTACACCGGCACGTGGTTCGAGCCGGCCGGCATGACGGACGCTCAGCGCGCGGCCCGCATGCTCGGCACGACGGTGGACGGTTGGGACATTGCGCTGTGGCAGGTAACGCTCGCTGGCACCCCGGCTAGCCTCGAGGGGCGCGTCGCACAAGTGAGCGCGCCGACTCTCGTGCTGGCAGGTGCGGCCGCCGGCAGTGTGCCACTCACAGAGGCCGAGCGCCTGATGCAGGAGCTTCCGCACGCGACGCTCGTGCAACTTGAAGCCTGCGGGGACCTGCCGCAAGAGGAGTGCCCAGCACAGTTCATGGACGTGACCGCCGCGTGGCTCCAGTCAAGCGGCTTGGGCACACGGTAGACTCCCCGTCATGGAGCTACTCAAACGACTGTCAGAGGCGCACGGCGTTCCGGGGCGCGAGGAGCAAGTTCGCGGCATCATCCGAGCCGAGCTCGCCGGCCTAGTCGACGAGGTGTCGGTCGACGCCCTCGGCAACGTCACGGCCATCAAGCGCAGCGGCAAGGCCAACGCACCGAAGGTCATGGTCGCCGCCCACATGGACGAGATCGGATTCCTCGTGCGGCACATCGACGACAAGGGCTTCGTGCGCGTGCAGCAACTAGGAGGTTTCGACCCACGGAACTTGTTCGCGCGCCAGGTCATAGTGCACGCCTCCAAGGCAGGCGGGCAGCTCCTGGGCGTCATGAACCCAGCAGGCAAACCCATCCACATCAGCACCCCTGAAGAGCGCACCAAAGTGCCGACGCTCGACCAGTTCTACGTCGACCTCGGCATGACAGGCGAACAGGTCAGGGCCAAGGTGCGAGTAGGCGACATGGTCACGCTGCGGCAGGAGTTCCTGGACTTGGGTGACGTCGTAACAGGCAAGGCCCTCGACGACCGCACGGGCTGCTGGATCCTCATCCAGGCCATCAAGCGGCTACAGGGCACGAGCATGAACTCCGACCTCTACGCCGTCTTCACCACGCAGGAGGAGGTCGGCCTTCGCGGTGCGCAGACCGGCGCCTTCAGCGTCGAGCCGGACGTCGGCATCGCGCTCGACACGACGCTGGCAGTCGACACCCCCGAGATCGGCGAGCACCTACGAGTAACGCAGCTCGGCAACGGCACGGCCCTCAAGGTGATGGACTCGAGCATCATCAGCACGCGCTGGTTGCTCGATCA
>JBIQMD010000409.1:0-2249 GCA_044463725.1 Truepera radiovictrix | reverse complement strand
ATCTACACCTCCGGCACCACTGGCGACCCCAAGGGCGCGAAGCTCTCGCACGCGAACCTCCTGTGGGCGATGGACTCCCTCAGCGAAGCGATGCCGCTGCAGGACGGCGACGAGCTGCTCTCGTTCCTCCCCCTCTCGCACATCGTCGAGCGCCTCATCAGCGTCGCCGCTCCCCTGCGATTCGGGTACACGGTTTCGTTCACCGAGAACCTCGACACGGTGCTGACCAATCTGCAGGAGATCCGCCCCACCATCTTCTTCGCGGTACCGCGCATCTGGGAGAAGCTGCATTCATTGGTGGAGCTGCAGATGAAGGACGCCAACGTCATCAAGCGCAAGGCCTACGGCGCGGCGATGGGCGCCGCTAGGCGCGGCAACCCCGTCGCGGTCGCCGTGGCGCAATTGGCCGTTCTGCGACTCCTGCGTTACCGCCTCGGGCTCGACCGGGTGAGAGTCGCCATCTCCGGTGCCGCGCCCATCGCTCCAGAGGTGCTGGCGTACTTCCGCGCCATCGGCGTCGACGTGCGCGAGGGCTTCGGGCTCACTGAATCTACTGGCATCATCGCCATCCACCGCAGCGCTGGCCGCTTGGGGACCGTCGGCTTCCCGTTCCCAGGCGTAGAAGTGAAGATCGCGGAGGACGGCGAGATCCTGAGCCGCAGCGCAGGCAATTTCCTCGGCTATCACAAGGACCCAGACGCCACCGCCCAAGCCTTGGAAGACGGATGGCTGCACACTGGCGACGTCGGCGAACTAGACTCGGACGGCCAACTTCGCATCACCGACCGCAAGAAGGACATCCTCATCACGGCGGGCGGCAAGAACATCGCGCCTCAGAAGATCGAGAACCAGCTCAAGTCGAGCCCGTACGTCAACGACGCCGTCGTCATCGGCGACCGCCGCAAGTACCTGACAGCGCTCCTCGTCCTCGACGAGGACAACGTCACCCACTGGGCCATGGAACGGCAACTCGCTTACTCGACTTACACCGACCTGGCCGCCAACCCCGAGGTGCGTGAGTTGATATCCGCCGAGGTCGAGCGGGTGAACGCCACCCTCGCGAGGGTGGAGACCATCAAGAAGTTCGCCATCCTCCCGAAGCGCCTGTACCACGAGGACGGCGAGGTCACCGCCACCCTCAAGGTGAAGCGCTCGAGCATCGCACGCAAGTACGAGCACCTCATCGAGGAGATGTATGCCTGACCGTCAAGGGGCCCTGAGGAGCGCGCGTGCTCTTCCGTGAGCGTTACGAGAACGACCTGTGGCTCATCCGCGGGTCGCAGGCCTGGGTCGTCGCTGGCCTGGCCGGAGCGGTGCTACTTGCGCTGCCGTTCCTCGTCAAGGGTTACCTCATCTACAACGTCACGCTCTTCTTCGTTTACGCGCTAGTTGCACTGTCGCTGGCCGTACTCGTCGGGTTGACCGGCCAGGTGTCGTTAGGGCACGCGGGTTTCCTGGCCGCTGGCGCGTACACCCACGCCATCCTCACGCAACACGGCGTGCCTTACGTGCTCGCAATACTTGCGGCGGTTGCGATAACCGCCCTGCTCGGCGTGCTGATCGGATTGCCGGCGTTGCGGCTCGAGGGGCCGTACTTGGCCATCGCCACGCTAGGTTTCGGCCTAGCCATCCAGCAGATCCTCAACAACTGGGCGCTCGTAGGCGCCTCTACCGGCACGCTCGTAGATAGGCCCATGCTGTTCGGCATCGACTTCTACGGCGACCGCCCCTACTACTACCTCGTGTTGGCACTAGCTGGCTTCGTCACGTGGTTGCTCTTCAACCTTGAGCGGTCGCACGTCGGTCGGGCGTTCAGGGCCACCCGCGACGCCGACCTGGCCGCCCAGATGAGCGGCATCGGCCTCGCGCGTTACAAGACCCTTGCCTTCGTGATCTCGGCCGGGGTGGCTGGCTTGGCTGGCGCCCTGTACGGGCCGCTAGTTGGCTACATCACGCCCGAGGGCTTCAACCTCATGCTCTCCATCAAGTTCCTCCTCATGACGATCGTCGGCGGCCTAGGGTTCCTGCCTGGCGCCCTGCTCGGCGCGGGCTTCATCACGGGATTGGACGTCTACCTCGCCACCTTCCGCGCCTGGTCCCAGCTAGCGTTCGGCCTGGTGGTGATCGGCATCATGATGCTCGAACCCGCCGGGCTTTACGGTCGCTGGCTGAAGTTCAAGCGCTTCTGGAAGTCGTGGCCGCTGTGAGAGACGCGGGAAGAGCACAGTGAACGGCCTAGACAACCTCGT
>JBIQMD010000408.1:0-2250 GCA_044463725.1 Truepera radiovictrix | reverse complement strand
CAGTCGCTCGGCGCCGGCGGCGTCCAGTTTCCGGTAGGCCACGCCAGTCGTGACGAGCACCGTGCGGCCGCGCACCTCCTGGCCATCCGCCAACTGAACGAACAGGTAAGGCGCGGCGCTTCGGAGCCCGACTGCTACCGCTGGGGTGAGGATCTCGGCGCCGAAGCGCCGCGCCTGCGCCGTTGCGCGTCTGCTAAGCTCGGCGCCGCTAACGCCGCTCGGGAAGCCGAGGTAGTTCTCGATCCTCGAGCTCGTGCCTGCCTGGCCGCCTGGCGCGTCACTCTCTAGCAGCACGGAGGTGAGGCCCTCGGAGGCGCCGTACACGGCCGCCGCCAGCCCAGCCGGGCCGGCACCCACCACGACGAGGTCGTAAAGCGGCAGGTCGGCGGTCGTCTGCAGGCCGATCCGCTCGGCCACTGTGGCCGGGGTCGGCTTGACGTACGCAGTGCCGTCTGCCAGCAGGAGTACAGGCAGCTCACTGAGATCGGCGCCGGCCAGGGTTAGGAGGTTCGTGGCCTCAGCTGCGGTCTCCGCGTCGAGCCATCGGTAAGGCACGAGGTTGCGGCCGAGGAACTCCTTCAGGTCGTGACTGGCAGCCGAGTAACTCAACCCGATCAGGGTCAGCCCCGTGAACGGCGGGCGGTGGTCAGCATGCCAGTCGTCAAGCAACTCGTTCAGCACCGGGTAGAGGCGCTCCTCCGGCGGGTCCCACGGCTTCATTAGGTAGTAGTCGAGCCTCGTGGTGTTGATGGCCTCGATCGAGGCCTGCGAGTCGGCGTACGCGGTGAGAAGCACCCGTTTCGCGTCCGGGTAGAGCTGCCTGGCTTGGGCGAGGAACTCCAGGCCCGACATGTTAGGCATGCGCTGGTCGACGAGGAACAGCGCGACCGTTCCGTTCGCCAGACGCAAGCTGCCGAGTTCCGCCAAGGCGTCGGCACCCGACGTCGCCCGCATGATCCGGTAATGCTCCCCGTAGCGACTCCTCAAGTCGCGCGCAACCGCGCCGAGTACCCCGAGGTCGTCGTCGACGGCATAGATGATCGGCTTTGGCGCCGTCTGCGGTTGACCCGTCACGCTGGGCTCCTCCCGGTGCTAGCGTTGCCGCCACTTGGCGGTGGAGGTGCGAAGCCAAGTTCTGCGACCGTCAAGGCAAGCTTGTCGGTCAACTCGCGCGCTTCACGGCCTGCGGCCTCGCTCGCGCCATCGTTACCGAGTGCGCCCTCCAACCGGCTGAGGAGAGCAAGGGCGCGCGCTAAGTAGGGCAGCATGCCTCGCTCCCTGAACCAGCGAACGGACGCAGTAACTAGTTGCGTCGCCCTCCCCGCCTCGCCGTGCCGCCAAAGAGCCTCGGCAAGCACTAGGCGGCCCTTCGCGCCTCCGAAGCCGTCATTTACGGCCTCTGCCTTGCCGAGTTCGACCTCGACCGTCTGCGCAGCCGCGACGACGTCGCGATCAACGAACCGCGCGCTTGCCATATCGATGCGCACGTTGTGCAGCATCGGTTCGAAAGCCGTACCTGCCCCGAATTCAAGTGAGCGGCGGAGGTTGGCGGTTGCCTCTTCCAAGCGCCGGGCCTGAAGTTCACCTCTGCCCACCAAGTGAAACGCAGCACAAGCGCACTCGAAACCGTTCACTCTCAACGCCAGATCGGCCCCTCGCCGCGCATACTCGAGCCCCACGTCCGTGAGCCCCATGTCTATGTAGACAGCGCCGACTAGTGCATTGACGTCTGCCAACTTGATGATCGAGCCGCTGTCCACTGCCGCCTGCAGCGCGAGTTCACCAGATTCCAGCGCGCCAGCGAAGTCTCCAAGGCGCGCGAGAGCCGCCGCCTTGGTGCCGAGCGCGTGCGCTTCGATGGCCTTGTGGCCCACCTTGCGGGCAAGTGCAATGACGCTGTCGAACTGAACGACGGCGCCAGCCGGGTTCTCGTCGACCATGCTCTCGGTCGCCGCCCAGAACGGTTGTAGGAAGAGGTGCTCGTCGCCCAGCCGCAACGCGACGTCGTGCGCCTCACCCAGAACCCCGAAGCCGGCAGCTGGGAAGCCAGAGAGCACCTGCACGTTCCCAAGTGCAACGAGCGACCTTACGAGGCGGCGGTCATCATCGAGGGTCCTGGCCGTGACAACCGCGGCCTCTCCTCTAGCGATGATTGCGCTGCGCTTCATGGTGTCTTCGTCCCAGCGCAGCGTGACGGCTGCGTTCACCCAGCCAACCGCGGCGTCGATCGCCACTTCCTTGTGCTCGACG
>JBIQMD010000407.1:0-2285 GCA_044463725.1 Truepera radiovictrix | reverse complement strand
TGGCGTCGTTTGCGGTGGTGGTCGACGCCCTGAACGATCGAGCGGCCGCGTTCTACCGACGGTACGGCTTCCTGCCGTTCGCCGACGACGCGCGTCACCTCTACTTGCCGATGGCGACAGTGAAGACCTTGCTCAGTTGAGCGCTTTGTAGGCGGGCAGGTCCTGGTGGTTCAGCTTCACGCCAGCGGGTGGTTGTTTCCGGAAACCCTTCGGGACGCTCAGGTGGATCTTGGCGGGCATTACGTCGCTCAGTTCGTAAGCCTGTAGGGCGGTCTCGTGCGACACGGTGGCCTGGATGTTGCCGGCGCGGTCGCGGCTCCACAGCATGAGCCGCACGTAATGCTCGTCTGGTGTGTGGGGGAAGCGGTCGAGTCGGTAGAGACCGTGGCCTTCGGGGCGCCAGTTCCCGGCCTTCTGGTGGTAGTGCTGGGAGGCGCGACTGTAGCCGGCTTCCAGGGCCTGGGTGGCGGTGAAGTAGCCGGCTTGCAGTTCTGCTATGTCGTAGAGCTTGGCGCGTGGGTCGGCGTGGGCGTCGCGGTTGAGGCGAAGGCGCACTGGATTTATGGGGCTCCCGCATGAGTCGAAGTAACGCTGTGGGTAGTTGATGGAAGCCCCGGGATACCAGGCCGAGAAGCCGCAACTGCGCGGTTCGGCCAACCGCTACCGCCCGTAATCTCGCGCCACCAGCGTGTCGTAAAGCCCGTAACTAGTGAGCCCCTCATGGCTCTCGATGCCCGTGTACCGCAGTGAAGCGTCTTCGTAACGCCGGAACGCGAACACGGCCTGGTTCATCTGCTCGGTATTGAAGACCCGCAGCCGTACGAGGAGGTGGAAGTCTTTGACCTCGAGGCCGGTGACCGTTCTGAACAACTCGGGCTCGAGCTTGGTTATCACGTCCTGCAGCGTGTTCTCGCGGAAGTCGGTCAGGTACATGAACGCCGGGATGCGCGTGGCGAACTTGATGAGCTTCTCCTGCACGAGCTTGCGCTTGGACTTGTACTCTTTCTCCTCGGCGGAGAGTTCCTGCTTCTCGCCAGCGCTCAACTCGCCAGTTCGCGCCTTGGACTTCAGGTCCTTGACCTTGTCGCTCTTGTTGATGATGGTCTCGATGACGTTATCGCCCAGCGCCCGCCAGCCCTCGATGCGCTCGACGGCGGCCATTGCCTCGGGATTGTTGAGGATGCGGCGCAGCGTGTCGTTATCCACGTTCACGAGCAGCGCACTCTCCCACTTGCGAGCCAGAAGTGTGGCAGAGGTGCCAGCCATGGCGATGTCGAGGATGCCAGCGGCGTCTATCTGCGTCATGTTGGCACCGTCGTAAGCCAGGACTGGGAGGAACGACACGAGTTCCTTGACGGCGTTTTCCGGGTTGGGCTCGTTGGGTGAGAGGCCGATGCCGTACTCGGAGAGCTGCCGCAGCGCCCTCGTGGGCGCGAAGTCGAAGACGAAGCAGACGGGCTTGAGGATCTCGACCTCGTTAGGGTCGTCGCCATTGGGGTTGGTGATCGACCAAGGCGATTGCACGCGAAACGCCGCCTGGAAGTAGGTTTCTGGCGACTTCAGGTTACGCAGCATTAGCATGGACGACCATTGCGGCACGGTCACGCCGGTAGTGAGCTTGCCGCACGACAGGGTGATGGTCTTGCTCTCGAACCCACCGCCGATCGCGCGCCTGACGGGTGGGAGGGCGTTCAGCCCGATACCCGCGCTGGTGCCAGCAGCCACCACCACCCGGTAATCGTGCCAGAAGACGTTGTGCGTCTCCTCAAGCAGGTTGGCCATGGCGTGGCAGGCGGCCACGTCTGGCAAGAACCAGAACGAATGCTGCAGGTAGGGCAACAGCCTCACGTCGGAGTACGGGAACGGCGGCTTGGTGCCGGTCTTGAGGAACTCCGTGGCGCGCGGCATGTAGGAACCACGGATGATGTCGAGCCACTTCTGCACGTCGTTCTTGTGCTCGAACTTCGCGTCGTTGCCCCGACCGGTCGCGGAGAAGAACTCATTGAGGTCGAACTCGTCGTACTCGCCCTCGCTGGCGATCGCCAGCAGCTCATCCGGCATCTGGTATGTGAGCAGGCGCATTTGCGGCAGTGCCGCGTATGGGTTGCGTGCGCCTGCGTGCGCGGCCTCGAACTCGTGCTTGGCGCGCTGCTCGTCCGTGTACGTCCAGTTGAAGATCTGCTCCTCGATGAACTCGCCCGTGGCTAAGGCCCTGAACGGAGTGCCGGACAGGTAGAGGTACGCCTTGGTGCTAATGGGCAGGAACTCAACTTCCTTGCTGGAGA
>JBIQMD010000406.1:0-2309 GCA_044463725.1 Truepera radiovictrix | reverse complement strand
TAACGCACCATCTCGTCCGAGATCTCGAGGACTTCCGCCCGCGTCTTGCGCAGCATGTACTCGAGCTGAACGTCGCTAGCGCTCGTGAAGAGGTGGATGCGCCCCCGCTCGGCGGGGGCGATGGCCTCACCAGCGCGCTCGATGTCGAGCTTGTGCGTGCGGGCGAGGGCCGCGATCACGGGCCCTCGCACGTCCTTGGCTATGCGGTACACGCAGTCGAAGTCGCCACTAGAGGTGATCGGGAAGCCCGCCTCGATGATGTCGACGCCCAGTTTCGCGAGCGCGCCGGCGATCTCGAGCTTCTGCTGCGTGTTGAGTGCAACGCCGGGGCTCTGCTCCCCGTCGCGGAGCGTCGTGTCGAAGAACTTGATGTAGGCCATGCCGCTGCCCTTCCCCGCTTCTACCTGAAGCGAATCAGCGCTTGGTGCCGATGAACGGCATCATCTTGCGAAGGCGCGCGCCGGTGCGTGCCAGGAGGTGCATCTCGGTGTTCTTGCGTCCCGCCTTCAGGCGCGCCTGGCCCGTGACGTTCTCCGTGAGGAAGTCGTTCGCGAACGCGCCGCTGCGGATGTCCTCGAGCACGCGCTTCATCTCGGCCTTCGTCTCGTCCGTGACGATACGTGGCCCGGTGCGGTAGTCGCCGAACTCGGCCGTGTTGCTAACGGAGTAGCGCATGCGCTCCATGCCGCCCTCGTAGATGAGGTCGACGATGAGCTTCATCTCGTGTACGCACTCGAAGTACGCGATCTCTGGGTCGTAGCCGGCCTCGACGAGGGTCTCGAAGCCAGCCTGCATGAGGTGGCTCACGCCGCCGCACAGCACCGCCTGCTCGCCGAACAGGTCGGTCTCGGTCTCCTCGCGGAACGACGTCTCGAGAACACCCGCGCGGGCGCCGCCGATGGCCTTGGCGTACGCCAAACCGAGGTTCTTGGCGTTGCCGGTGGCGTCGTGGTGGATGGCCAGGAGGCAAGGTACGCCGCCACCTTCCGTGTAGACGCGGCGCACGAGGTGACCGGGGCCCTTCGGCGCGATCATGAACACGTCGACGCCTTCAGGCGCCACGACTTGGCCGAAGTGGACGTTGAAGCCGTGCGCGAACAGGAGGGCGTCGCCTGGCTTGAGGTTCGGGCGGATGTGCTCCTCGAAGACGGCCTTCTGGGACTCGTCAGGCAGGAGGAGCATGACGAGGTCGCCCGCTGCAGCTGCTGCGGCGACTTCCATGACCTTCAGGCCGGCTGCTTCGGCCTCCGACCAGGACGAAGAGCCCCGCCTCAACCCGACGACGACGTCACAGCCGGACTCCTTGGCGTTCAGGGCGTGGGCGTGACCCTGCGAACCGTAGCCGATGACGGCTATGGTCTTGCCAGCTAGGTGCTGAAGGTTGGCGTCGGCGTCGTAGTAGATGTTGGCCATGCTTAGTCGTTCTCCTTGGTGTGGTGCCGCGTTTGCGGTGAGGTGCTGAGTAGCTTGGTGATGCTTGCGAGGGCCGAGGTCATGCGGTCGCGGCTGGCGTCCGCTCGAGCGCAACGCGGCCGGTGCGGATCAGTTCCACGATGCCGAAGGGGCGCATCTGGTCTATGAAGGCGTCCATCTTGGCCGTGTCGCCGGTAACCTCGAACACGAGCGCCGTGCGGGCGACGTCCACGATGTGGGCGCGGAAGTCCTGGGCTATCTGCCTGATCTCCACACGCTCGTCGGGGTTCTTGACAGACACCTTGAGGAGCATGAGTTCGCGGTCAACGGAGCGGCTGCGGGTGTGGTCGACGACGGTGAGCACGTCGATGAGCTTGTGCAGTTGTTTCTCGACCTGCTCGACGGTGTCGTCAGATCCGCTGACGACGAAGGTGGTGCGGCTGATGCCTGGGCGCTCCGTCTGCGCGACCGACAGCGATTCGATGTTGAAGCCGCGGCGCGCGAAGAGGCTAGCGATGCGCACGAGCACACCAGGTTGGTCGCGAACCACGACGCTGAGAACGTACTGTTTGCTCACGGCGTGACCGCCTCGACGACCTGCTCGGTTCGCCCATCGTTTGGCTCTTGGTCGCCGAGGATCATCTCGTCGACGCCAGCGCCAGTCGGCACCATGGGGAACACCTTCTCCGCCTCGTAAACGAAGAAGTTGAGCAGCACGGGCTTCTTGGCAGCAACGGCGTCGGCAATCGCCGTGCGGGCCGTCTCGCGGTCGAAGATGTTGTGCCCCTCAATGCCGTACGCCTCGGCTAGCTTCGCGAAGTCTGGATTCGAGTCAGCAAGGTAGACCTCGCTGTAGCGCTGCGCGTGGAATAGCTCCTGCCACTGCCTCACCATGC
>JBIQMD010000405.1:0-2312 GCA_044463725.1 Truepera radiovictrix | reverse complement strand
AGCGGTCGACTTGGCGGCGGGCTTAGCGGCCGTCTTCGCCGGCGCCTTCTCGCTCTTGGCGCTCGTGGCGGTCTTGGTCGCGGCCTTAGCGGGCGCTGCGGCCTTGTCCGCCTTGGCGGTGCTCTTGGTTGCGCTCTTGGTTGCCCTCTTAGCGGCGCTCGTCGCCTTGCTCTTGGCCGCGGGTTCGGCGGCCGACTCCTTGGCGCTCTCGCTCTTCGCCTTGGTCGTAGCCGCCTTCTTGGCGGGCGTCTTCTTGCTTGCTGTCTTCTTGGCCTCGGCCACCGTTACCTCCTGAGCTCGCCCCGTACGCTGGAGACTGTTCGACTACTGTTTCGTGGGTGCAGATGGGTAGAAACGAACCGGCCCGCGGACAGATGCCTGCCGCCGGTCGTTATCACTGGTTCGGTCGCGACAATAGAACGTCGGTCACCTACTCGCTTGTCTCGGGCAGGGGGTCACGCCCATCAGGCGCACACGCACCCCTCAGCCTGCGAAAAGAGAGTCTATCACGTGGGAGCGCGCTAGTCAGTAGCGGACACCGGTGACGTTACTTGCCTGCGGGCGCCTGAGGCGGGTAAGGCCCCTACCCACCTCAGGCACCCGCACGTTGGTGAGGATCAGCGCTCCCAGAGGAGCAGATCATCGAGAGCGGACTTCTCGACTGGTTCTGCGGGCGGCGGCAGGTTGGGCTGCAGCTGCGAGTGCGCCGCCCGCTCCGGCCGTGCGCGGTGACCCGGCGCGGTTGGGTGGCGCCCCCGCTCAGTGGCTTTCGGGGGAGGGGCCACCTTGGGCACGGCGGCGGTTTCGCGCCTCATCTGTGCCTTGGCCTCGTTGGTGACGCGCCGCAGCAGCTCCTCAGCCTGCAGCGGTTGCATCGGGCGCGAGAAGAAGTAGCCCTGCGCGCTGTCGACGCCCAGTCGCCGCAGGTAATCGCGCTGGTAGGCGGTCTCGACTCCCTCGGCGATGACCTGCTTGTTCAGCTTGTGCGCCATGGCGCAGATGGCTTCCACTATGGGCCAGGTGCCGTTGTCGTCGCCGTCGTCAACGCCGCTGATCACAGCGTCGCGCTGCCCCACCGCTGAGAAGCGGCGGCTGCCGGTCTGCACGCCGGAAAGGTTACCGGAGCCGCTGCCAGTGTGGGCGCTGCCGGGCGGTACGAGCCCCTTCACGAAGGAGCGGTCGATCTTGAGGGTGCTGATCGGCAGTTGCTGCAAGTAAGCCAGCGACGAGTAGCCGGTACCGAAGTCGTCCAGCGCGGTCCGAACGCCGAGGCGCTCAAGTTTGAACAGCGTGCGCCGGGCCAGGTTCTGGTCGCGCACGAGGACGCTCTCCGTGACCTCGATCTCGAACAGGCCTGGGTCTATACCCGAGTCGTTCAGAGCGCCGCGGACAGTCTCCACGAAGGTGGCCTGGTGGAACTGCAGGGTAGACACGTTCACGGACATGCGGATGGGCAGCATGCCCTGACGCTGCCACGCCTGCAGCTGCAGGGCGCTCTCGCGCAGGGTCCAGTGGCCTATCGGGCCGATCAGGCCGGCCTCCTCAGCTACGGGAATGAACTCGGAGGGCGACACCATGCCGAGCTCCGGGCTGCGCCAGCGTAGCAGCGCCTCGAAGCCAATAAGGGAGCTGTCGTCGAGCCGCACCTGCGGCTGGTAGACGATCTCGAACTGGTTGTCGGCCAGGGCGCGGCGCAGCATGCGCTCCAGCTCGAGCCGGCGGCTCAGGCGTGTGCGCACCTCCAGGGTGGAGAAGTGGTAGGCGTTCTTGCCGCCCTCCTTCACCTGGTACATGGCCGCGTCGGCGCTGTGGAGCAGCTCGTCGGCGTTGGAGCCGTCGCGCGGGTAGAGGCTGATGCCGATGCTGGCCGAGACCTGCAGCTCGCGCTCGTCGACAGCGATGGGCGCGCCCAGTTCTCGCACAAGGCTGCGGGCCACCTGCCCCGCGGAGTCCTCGTCGGTTACGCCCAGCAGGGCGACCATGAACTCGTCGCCACCCACGCGGCCCACGATGTCGTTGGCGCGCACGTTACTGCGCAGCACGCGGCCGACCTCGCGGAGGAGCTTGTCGCCAATGTCGTGCCCGAAGGTGTCGTTCACGAACTTGAAGCGGTCGAGGTCAACGAAGAGGAGAGCGAGGCCGGTGCCGTTCTCCTCGGCGGCGGTCAGCTCCGCGCGCAGCTTCTCCTCGAAGGTGGCGCGGGTCAGCGCGCCCGTGAGCGGGTCGATCTGCGCCCGCTGCGAGATGGAGCGTTCGTGACGCAAGTTCTTAGAGAGGTACTGCAACCAGCCGACCACGCTGCCGACGCCGGC
>JBIQMD010000404.1:0-2335 GCA_044463725.1 Truepera radiovictrix | reverse complement strand
TGACGACGGCGCGCTCCTCGCGCGTCAGGTTGGATGCGCTAAGTAGTTCGTGGAGAGTCGGGGCGAGAAACGCGCCGTGCTGCACGCGACTGAGCGCCTCTAGCGCTACGCGTCTCGCGGGCTCGACGGGCCCGCGCTGGTTGCTGGCGGTAGGTGGGGGAGTCCGCTTCTCGCTCACTGCGCCACGTTACCTTGCGCCCCGACCGCGCCGATGCACGAGCGGGTGGGTCACTCCGCCAAGCTACTGCGCGTTCCCTCCTCGCCAGCTAGCGTGAACGACTCGATGAGGAACCGCACGGCGGTGCGCTCCTCCTCGTGCAGCTCGAGCTTCACGAACGAGGGAACGGTGTGAAGGCCGAGCCCCTCAGCTTCGATGTACGAGCGGGAAATGGCAATGGCTTTGACGGCCTGGTTGACGGCGTGGGGTCCGATTGCCTGAACTTCAACCTCACCGGCAGTTCTTAAGAGGGCAGCGATGGCTCCAGCAACCGAATTGGGTCGCGAGGTTCCTGAGACGCGTAGGATTTCGATGTCCGACCTCCAAGATGCAAGAGTGATTGATTGTGTACCGCCGCTAAGCCACCTCCCCGCTCTCGTGTCACGTCGCCGCGCGTTTCCTTGACACTGTGACGTCGAGGCGCTTATAGTGCCCGCCAATGACGGTTTCACGGGTTGGAGCGACGATCAGCTGGGGCCTAATTACCAGTTCGTGGGTTCGCGCCGGCTAGCCGTCTTACAAGCCTGCTCACGAGCCCCGCCGAAAGTACGGCGGGGCTTCTTCTTTTTGAGCGCTCAGCTTGGCCAACAACTTGCGATGGTCGTGGAGGTTACGAAGTGACGGGTTCGGAAGTAGTGATGAAGATGCTCGAGCGGCATGGCGTGGAGGTGATCTTCGGCCACCCAGGCGGCGCGATAATGCCCATCTACGACGCGCTATACGACTCGCCAATCAAGCACGTGCTAGTTCGCCACGAGCAAGGCGGCGCGCACATGGCCGACGCTTATTACCGCGCCAGCGGCAAGACGGGGGTGTGTTTCGCGACCTCGGGGCCAGGCGCCACCAACCTCGTCACCGGCCTAGCAACGGCCATGATGGACTCTTCTGCCATCGTGGCCATCACCGGCAACGTGCCAAGCGGCCTCATCGGCACTGACGCGTTCCAGGAAGCCGACGTGTTCGGCATCACGGGGCCGGTCACCAAGCACAACTACCTCGTCAAGAACGTCGAAGACCTGCCGCGGGTGCTATCCGAGGCCTTCCACATCGCGTCGACGGGCCGGCCGGGACCCGTGCTCGTCGACGTGCCGAAGAACGTGCAGTTGGCCAAGTTCGAGGGCAGCCTCGACGTCGTCATCGACCTACCCGGTTACAGACCTACCGTAGTTGGACACGCTGGGCAGATCCACAGGGCGGCCGAGGCCATCCGCGCCGCGAAGCGCCCCGTCCTCATCGTTGGTGGCGGGGCTCAAGTGGCAACGCGCGAGGTTGGCGAACTCGTGGAACGCACGGGCATCCCCGTCATCACGACCCTCATGGGCATCGGCGCCTACCCGCCAGCCGCCGAGGAGACACTCGGCATGCCGGGCATGCACGGCACGGTTACCGCCAACAAGGCCATCAGCAACTGCGATCTGATCATCGCGGCCGGCATGCGTTTCGATGACCGCGTGACGGGCAAGATCAGCCGCTTCGCACCCAACGCCACCATCGTGCACATCGACATCGACCCGGCAGAGATAAGCAAACTCGTGAAGGCGCACGTTCCCGTCGTCGGCGACCTCCGCGACGTGCTGCCGCGCCTCACCCAGGAGCTCGGCAGCCTCGACATCCAGCCGTGGCGTGAGACGCTTAGCGGCTGGAAGACCACCTACCCAGAGCGCTACCAGGTCGACAAGCCGCTCGTCTCGCAGGAGATCCTCGCCATGCTCCGCGAAGCAACGGCCAACGACTGCATCGTCGCTACCGAGGTCGGCCAGCACCAGATGTTCGCTGCGCGCCTGCTGCCGACCGTCAAGGCGCGATCGTTCATAACGTCGGGCGGTCTCGGCACAATGGGGTTCGGCCTGCCAGCTGCCATCGGCGCCAGCATCGCGCGGCCAGGTGAGACCGTCGTGCTAGTAGCAGGCGACGGCAGCATTCAGATGAACATCCAGGAGCTCGCGACGCTCTACAAGCAGAACCTCCCCGTCGTCATCGCCATCCTCAACAACGGCATGCTCGGCATGGTGAGGCAGTGGCAGGAGCTCTTCCACGCGCAGCGTTACAGCGGGGTCTACCTTGCCGACTCGAACCCAGACTTCGCGAAGCTGGCCGAGGCCTACGGCATAGAGGGGT
>JBIQMD010000403.1:0-2338 GCA_044463725.1 Truepera radiovictrix | reverse complement strand
TCTGAACGCGCTGGGTTCCTGAGCGAGGTAGCCGAGCCCGATCCGGGCCCTGCGGTGCATTGGCCAGTTCGTTACGTCTTGGCCGCCGAGGAAGATGCGGCCGGCGTTCGGCCTCACGAAGCCAACGACCATGTAGAAGCTGGTGGTCTTGCCTGCCCCGTTCGGCCCTAGGAGAGCGACTATCTCGCCGCGCCTCAGCACTAGGTCTACCCCGTCGACGACCTTGCGGCGGCCGTAGCGCTTGACTAGGCCAGTGGCCCGTAGCTCGACGCCAGTTGGCGCGGGGTTCACGCCGTTGGCGACGCTGTTCAGGGCTGACATACTAGCGCATGCTATCACGCACGACCGTGAGAGCCGGGTGAACCTTTTCCGCTGCAGTGGGCTTCAGTAACGCGATAAAGCGCAGTGGCGAGCCGGTGAACTGGCTCGCCACTGCGCCGTTCTAGAAGGCTTCGGCTAGCCTTCGAGCGCTACCAGAAAAGGCTCCTCGAGCGCGGTGCACACCCAGCGTAGGAAGCGCGCGGCAGCGGCGCCGTCGATCAGTCGGTGATCGTAAGTCAATGCCAGCGGCATCATGAGGCGCGGCTCGAAAGTGCTGGTCTCTGGGTTCCAGACTGGGGTCATCTTCGAGCGCGACACCCCGAGGATGGCGACGTCAGGTGGGTTGACGATGGGCGTGAACGCATGCCCGCCGATGCCACCCAAGTTCGAGATGGAGAAGTTGCCGCCCTGCATCTCGTCTGGGGTCAGCTTGCGGTCACGTGCCTTGGCCGCTAGCTCGCCAAGGTCGATGGAGAGTTCGACGAGGTTCTTGCGATCGGCGTCCTTGATGACAGGCACGAGGAGCCCGGCATCGGTGTCAACTGCAACGCCGACGTTGACGTAGCGCTTGTGAACCACTTCCTGGGTCGCGACGTCGATGCTGGCGTTGAAGTCAGGGAAGCGCCTAAGCGCTGCGGCCACGACCTTGACGAGAATGGCGGTCGGCGTTAGCTTGGCGCCCGCAGCCTCGACCTTGGGCTGGTAGCGCTTGCGGATGACCTCGAGCTCCGTGATGTCGGCGTCGTCGAAGTGGGTGACCATCGGCACCGTCGACCAGGCGTTGCTCATCGAGCGCACGGTGGCTTTACGGATGCCCGTCATCGGAGTCCTGGTTACCTCACCCCAGCGGGAGAAGTCGGGGAGAGGCGCTGCGGCCACGCTAGGACCGGCCGGTGCCGCGCCGCTGGCCGCCACGGTCGTTGGTGCACCCTGAGCGTAGGCGCGCACGTCGGCGGCGGAGATGCGGCCGAGCACGCCACTGCCGGTTACGCCATGCAGATCGACGCCGAGTTCGCGGGCGAGGCGCCGCACGGATGGCGCCGCTGGCACGATGCCGCCAGCCGTCTCTGCGCTAGTGGCTGCGGCAAGCGGAGCCTGTGGCGGAGCGGCTGGAGCGGACGTTGGCGCTGGCGGCGCCGCCGCTGGCGTTGGAACAGGCGCTGGCGTTGGAGCAGTCGCTGGCGTTGGCGGAGAGGCTTGGACCGCTGGCGCGACGGGCTCCGGCGCGCTTGGCGCTGCGGCGGCGCCGTCCTCGTCTACGACGAGCAGCACGGAGCCGACGGCAGCCTCTTGGTTCTCGCTAACGTTGATCTGGCTGACGACGCCGCTCGCGGAGGAGGGAATCTCGACGACGGCCTTGTCGGTCTCGAGTTCGACGAGCGGCTGGTCTTTGGTGACGGTGTCGCCAACCTTGACTAGGACGCCGACTACGGTGCCCTTCTCGATGCCCTCGCCGATGTCAGGAAGTCTTACTTCAGTAGCCACTAACAGTTCCTTTCAGGCCGGTCAGTCGACGTATGGGTCGGCTTTGTCGGGGAAGATCTTGAGGTCATCGCGGGCGGCTAGGAGCGTCTTCTTGTCGACAAGGCCGTCTGCTGCTAGGGCGGTGAGGGTGGCATACACGATGTGAGCGGCGTTGACTTCGAAGAACTCGCGGAGTTCCTCGCGGGCCTCGCTGCGGCCGAACCCGTCCGTACCTAGCGCGACCATTGGGCGCGGGAGGTGCGCGGCTAGGGCGTCTGGCAGGATCTTCATGTAGTCGGAGGCCGCGACGAGCACGCCCTTGGCGCCGCTCAGGAGTTCGGTTACGTACGGACGGTGCTGCTCCTGGTCGGGGTTGAGGCGGTTGTAGCGCTCGACTTGCAGTGCGTCGCGGTGGAGTTCCTTGTACGACGTTACGCTCCACACGCTGGCGGCAACGCTGTAGTCGCGTTCGAGGATCTCTTGGGCCTCAAGAACGCTGTTCATGATGCTGCCGCTGCCGAAGAGCTGCGCGTGCAGCTTGCTGCGCTTGCGG
>JBIQMD010000402.1:0-2361 GCA_044463725.1 Truepera radiovictrix | reverse complement strand
GGGGCGGGGCGCATGGCCAGCACCGCCGACGCTTCGTCAAGTGTGGCCAGCAACTCACTGGTCGCCACCAGGATCGTTGGTGCGCCTGGGGCGTAGTGGCTGGCGAGGCTGCCTGGCACTCGCGGAGCTGCGGCGCCCGGGCCGACGGCGACGGCCTCCCCGAGGACCTCCTGCAGCTGTTCGCGGGCCACCCCACCGGGCCGCAACACCCGTGGAGTTGTGCCGCTAAGGTCAACGATGGTGGACTCCAACCCAACGACTGACGCGCCGCCGTCTAGCACCAGGAGGTCGGCGCCTGGGAACTCGCCGGCAACGTGCGCGGCCGTGGTGGGGCTGACGCGACCGAAACGGTTGGCCGATGGCGCAGCCAGGCCGCCACCAAAGAGCTCGAGTAGGGCGCGGGCAACCGGGTGAGCGGGCACGCGCAATGCCACGGTTGGTTGCCCACCCGTGATTGCGGCCGGTACCGCTCGAGCCTTCTTGACCACCAAGGTCAGGGGTCCGGGCCACAGGGCCTCGGCGAGGCGCGCGGCGCGGTCGTCCGCAGCAGCTGACCACTGGCCCAACTGCGCCGCAGAAGCCAAGTGCACGATCAGTGGGTGGTCCTTTGGTCGGCCTTTCAGGGCGAACACTCGAGAAATGGCGGCCTCGTCGAGCGCGTTGGCAGCTAGGCCGTAGACCGTCTCGGTCGGCATGCCGACGAGGCCCCCAGCCCGCAGCCGCTCGGCCGCACGCACAAGGTTCTCTGGGGTCGGCGCCAGCAGTTCCATCGGCAGTGAGCATACCCGCCGCCCGGCCGAAGGCAGCGCAGCGCGCCGCACGTTAGCGCTTCATGACGCGGTGAAAAGCGCGATGCGCAAGGCGTTGACGTTCGTGTGCGTCGGCCCGGTCACCAACAGGCCGCCGACGCGCTCGAGCAGGGTGTGCGAGTCGTGCCTCCTGAGGTAATCGGCCACTTGAATGCGGGTGAAGCGCGCCGCCTGCTCTGGCCCGATGAGCGCGCCCGCCGCGGTCGAGTTGCCGTCGATGCCGTCCGTGTCCGCCGCCAATAGCCACATGCCAGCCTCGTCGGCCAAGGCCGTAGCGAAAGCTAGCGCCCACTCGCCGTTCGGACCGCCGCGGGCGTCGTTAACGGCCTCGTCTTGCGGAGTGCCGTAAGTCAGTTGAGCACCGTGGCGCTTGACGGTGGTCTCGCCGCCGAAAACGACGGCTAGCGGCCGGTCTCGGCTGCTCCTCGAGAGCATGGCGCGCACCTCGTCCGCCTGGCGTAGTGCAACCGCGGTCGAGTCGCCCGTCGACTCCGCTTCACAGGCGAGCACGGCAACGCCAGCCGCCCTAAGGTGGTCGGCTGCCGCTCGCACCGAAGTAGCGCCGGACGCCACGATCTCGTAGTGAGTACGCGCCAGCCGTTCGTCACCAGGCTTGGGTGTCTCTGGCCGCTCTCCCCTCACCCCTGCCTCGAGCGCCCTGCGCGCCGCGGCAGCGTCTGGCACGTACTTGTCGAGCACCGCGAGCGCCTCAGCGTAGGTGCTGGCGTCGCCCACCGTCGGCCCCGAGGCGATGGTGCCGGGATCGTCCCCCACGACGTCGGAAACCGCGAGAGTGACGACGGGAGCCGCCGATCGAGCAGCCAACCAGCCGCCCTTGACGCCAGATAGGTGCTTGCGCACGACGTTCAGCTCGTGGATGTCCGCGCCCGCCGCCAGCAGCGCCTGCGTAAGTGCCGCCTTCTCCGCCAAGCCCACCCCTTGGGGCGCACATGCGAGGGCAGAACCTCCCCCGGAGAGGAGGCAAAGCACGAGGTCGTCCGGGCCCGCCCCACTGACGAGCTCGAGCAGCGTGCGCGCACCAGCCACGCTGGCAGTGTCCGGAACGGGGTGAGCCCCCTCCAGCACCTGGATGCGTGGAGCTGCGAGCGCTTGACCGTGGCGCGTGATCACGGCGCCCCCAAAGCGTGCGACGTCCTGGTACGCCGCGCTGGCTGCCGACGCCATCGCAGAGGCAGCCTTCCCTGCCCCAACGACGATCAGCCTCCCGACTGGTGGTGGTGGCAGGTGTAGTGTCGTCGCAGCACCCGGATCGGCGGCCGTCAGTGCCGCGCGCAGTGCTTCGACAAGGAGCGCTGCTTCGTTTGAGCCCATGACGGCTACAATAGTCTCATGTTTGGAATGTTCAGGAGGCAAGACCCGCGCTTTCGCGAGGACGCGAACGCCCTCCACTGCCAGGTGCGCACTGACCGTAACGGCGAGGTCATCCGCGTGCGCCTCTCGAAGACGAGCGAGATGAGCCTGCAAGGCAACTCGTACTTCGTGCGCAAGTCGCTAGTTGGACCGCAGACGCTGGACCATGCCACGCTGGAAG
>JBIQMD010000401.1:0-2367 GCA_044463725.1 Truepera radiovictrix | reverse complement strand
CATAGGTTCCGGGCCGGGCGGCTACCACGCCGCCATCCGGGCTTCACAGTTGGGCCTGAAGGTCGCGTGCGTCGAGAAGGGGGCCGTCGGGGGCGTGTGCCTCAACATCGGCTGCATCCCCACCAAGGCGCTGCTGCACGTGGGCTCCGAGTTGCGCAACGCCAAGGACGCGGCCGCGTTCGGCATCGACTTCGGCACGCCGAAGGTCGACCTGCAAGCCGTGGATAAGTGGAAGCTCGACGTCGTCAGGAAGCAAACCTCTGGCGTTGGCATGTTGTTCAAGGGCAACAAGATCACGCTCCTCGAAGGCGAGGCGCGCTTCACGGGGCCGAACACCATCGAGGTGGCAGGCAAGCCGTACAGCGCACCCAAGTTCATCGTGGCGACAGGCTCGCGGCCAGCCGCCATACCCGGCTTCGAGCTCGACGGCGAGCGCATTGTCGACTCAACCGGCGCCCTCACGATCGGTAAGGCCGTTCCTGCGCGCATGGTCGTCATCGGGGCGGGCGCCATCGGACTGGAGTTCGCCGACGTCTACTCTTCGCTCGGCAGCGAGGTGACGGTAGTCGAGATGCTGCCTAACATCGCTGGCGCGGCAGACATCGACGCAAGCAAGGAACTCCGTAAGGCGCTCGAGAAGCGCGGCATCCGCATCCTCACCTCAACCAGGGTCCTCGGCCAGAAGGCAACGAAGAAGGGCACCGAAGTAACGGTGCAAGGCGAGGACGGCAAGGAAGAAGTCATCGTGGCCGACCGCGTGCTGGTCGCCGTCGGGCGACGCCCGAACGGCGCCAACCTCGGGTTGGAGAACGCGGGCGTCAAGGTCGACGAGCGCGGCTTCGTTGCCGTCGTCAACGACCACATGCAGACGAGCGCAGCGCACGTCTACGCCATCGGCGACGTCGCGCGCGCGCCCCTGCTCGCCCACAAGGCCATGAAGGAAGGCGTCGTCGCCGCCGAGCACGCAGCTGGTCAGCCGAGCGCCTACGACACGGTAGTGCCGAGCGTCATCTACACTTCACCCGAACTAGCTAGCGTCGGCATGACCGAGGAAGAGGCGACCAAGGCGGGCTTCGAGGTCCGCATCGGGCGCTTTCCCCTGGCTGCCTCTGGGCGCGCCTCCACCCTCGGCGTCAACAGCGGCCTCATCAAGCTCATCGGCGACGCTAAGACGGACATGCTCCTCGGTTTCCACATGGTCGGCCCGAACGCAGGCGACATCGTCTCGGAGGCCGCCCTCGCCATCGAGATGGGCGCTACGCTCGAGGACATCGCCCTCACGCAGCACCCGCACCCAACCATCTCGGAGGGTGTCATGGAGGCCGCAGAGCACGCGCACGGCAAGGCCATCCACATCGCCAACCGGCGGCGCTAAGCAGAGCCCCGCTCAGCGGACCTGCGCTCCGCCAACCTAATGTTGCGGCCCCCGCGAACGTTCGCGGGGGCCGCGACACTAGCTGGTAGCTGCGGTTCAGGTCGTGTAGTCGGCGTTGATCCTGACGTAACCCTCTGAGAGGTCGCAACCCCACGCCTCGCCCTGGGCGCTGCCAACGCCGAGGTCGGCCTCGAGCAGCACGTCGTCTGAGCGCAGGGCGTCAGAGACTACTTTCGCGTCGAACGGTTGCGGCTCGCCGTAGTAGAGCTCGAAGCCTTGGGCTAGGACGCGCACGTGCGCCTCGTTAAGGACGACGTTGGCGCGGCCAACGGCGGCCAAGATGCGACCCCAGTTAGGGTCCGAGCCGTGCACGGCCGCCTTGACCAGGTTGCTGCCGGCTACGGTGCGCGCCGCGCGCCGCGCCTCGATTTCATCCTTCGCGCCGGTGACGCGCACGGTGATGAGCTTGGTGGCGCCTTCACCGTCGCGCGCCACCTGCTTGGCTAGCGAGGAGGCTACCTGGAGCAGCGCTGCCTCCAACTCCTTGAGGTCGGCCGGTACGAGCCCAGACGAGAACACGATGGCCATGTCGTTCGTGCTCGTGTCGCCGTCGACCGTCACTTGGTTGAACGACCCGTCGATCACCCTGCTCCACATGGCCCGCAGCGTGTCCTGGTCGACCTTGGCGTCTGTCATGACGAACGTCAGCATGGTCGCCATGTTCGGGTGGATCATGCCGGAGCCCTTGGCGACGCCGAGCACGCGTGCGCCGCCAGCCAGGTCCTGCACGGCCTCCTTGGCCACTAAGTCGGTGGTGAGGATGGCACGGGCGAGGCCTTCGCTGTCGTCGCCCCGCGCGGCAGCCGCTTGCGGCAGGCCCGCCACGAGTTTGTCTATCGGCATCGCGTGACCGATCACGCCTGTGCTCGCGCTAAGCACTTCGTCTGCGCCGCTCAATCCCAACGCCTCCGCAGCCGCGTTCGCTAGCCTAA
>JBIQMD010000400.1:0-2368 GCA_044463725.1 Truepera radiovictrix | reverse complement strand
AGTGGCCTAGCCGTGCGGGTTCAAGTCCCGCTCCTCGCACCACCGCGGCAAGCCCCGAGCTTGCCGCTATATTTTGGCGCGCCACTAGCATGGCGCGCGGCGCCTGAACCCACTGTGTGGCAGCCAGCCGCGCAGCGTGAACGACCATAAGGAGCATCATGGAAGCCAGAGTCGTAGAGAAGCAGGGGGTCAGCGTCACGGTGAACGTGCGCGTAGACGCCGCCACCGTGGACGCCGCCTTCGAGCGTGTGCTCACGAGTCTCGCCCGCACCGTCAAGGTGCCCGGCTTCCGGCCCGGCAAAGCCCCACGCGGGGTCCTCGAGAAGCGCGTTGGCGAAGAGGTCCTCGCTCAAGAAGTACGTGACGCCCTCGTCGACGAGTCGTACCCAGACGCCATGAAGGAGCTGGAGCTCTTCCCCATCGACGCTCACTTCCATGCTGAAGGCGCGGTTCGCGGCCAGGAGTTCGAGTACACGATTCACGCCGACGTCTACCCAGACGTCGAGCTGCCAGACCTCGCCAGCATCACGCTGGATACTCAAGCGACCGTCGTGAGTGACGCTGACGTCGACGAGGCCATCAAGCGCCTCGGCCTCGAGAACGCCACCCTCGTACCCGTCGAGCGGCCCATCGAGGACAACGACTGGCTCCTAGTCGGCCACGTGACGGGCGACGAGCAGGCCGACGAGGCGTCGACCTTCCCCATCCACCTCGACCGCGCTGGTGAAGAGCTGAAGGGCCAGCTCCTCGGCAAGTCCATGGGGGACCTCGTCGACGTTTCTCTCACGGACACGAACGTCGAGGACGAAACTGGCAACCCAGTCGTCTCCAACCTGAAGCTTCGCGTCGTGGACGTCAAGGGCAAGGAACTCCCGGCAGACGATGATGAACTTGGATTGCAGCTCGGCTTCACCACTGGCGCTGAGCTACGCGAGCGCGTTCGCGAGAGCCTCGAGGCTGACGCCCGCCGCGCCACGCAGGACGCGCGCCGTGACGAGGTAGTGAACAAGCTCGTGGCCGGCTCGACTCTGGACTTGCCGCCCAGCCTCGTGCGCCGCAGGCAACGTACGCTCCTCCAGGACGTGGTGCAGGACCTCAGCCACCAGGGTGTAACGCTGCAGCGCTACCTCGACCGCCTAGAAGAGCGCGGCAAGCGCGAGGAGTTCGAGAAGAATCTAACGGAGTCTGCCGAGAACGGCGTGCGGCGCGACCTCGTCCTCGAACGCCTGATGGAGGTCCGCGGGACCGAAGTCACCGACGTCGAGTACCAGGCCGCCATCAAGGCGCTGGCCGAGTCGCGCGGTGTAGACGTTGGTCGCCTCGAGCGCGACATGGGCGCCGACTACCTCGCCAACTACCGCTTCTTCATGCGCCGCGACAAGGCGCTGCGTGAGTTCATCGCAGAACTGAGCGGTGAGGAGGTTGCTGCCGCCGACGAGTACGATCTCGAGGATGCCGCAGAAGCCGCCGACCTCGTCGATGGGGAACTCGGCGACGAGCACGAGCACCACCACGACCATGGTGATCACGAGGGGCACGAGCACTGAGCGCCAGACGCCTAGCACCAACGAACGCTGACCTGCCGCCGACCGGTGCTAGGCTGAAGCCATAATGCCGCTAATCCCTTACGTCATCGAGCAGACCGGGCGTGGTGAGCGCACATACGACGTCTTCAGCCGCCTGCTCAAGGAACGCATCATCTTCCTCGGCTCGGCCATCGACTCAGAGGTGGCCAACGTCGTCACCGCACAACTGCTGCTCCTCGACTCACAGTCGAACGAGCAGCCCATCAACATGTTCATCAACAGCCCAGGCGGGGAGGTGTACGCAGGCATGGCCATCTACGACGTCATGCAGTACATCTCCGCGCCCGTCCACACGAACTGCGTCGGGATCGCCATGTCGATGGGATCGCTCATCCTCACGGCCGGCGCGAAGGGCCACCGTGTAGCCCTCCCGCATAGTCGCATCATGATCCACGCTGGCTCTGCTGGTTTCCCCCGCTCCAGCCTTCCCGACCTCGAAGTGCAGGCGCGCGAGTTCCAAGACATCCGCGGCATGCTCGAGCAAATCTACGAGCGTCATACGGGCGTGCCGGCGGCGCGCTTGCGTGCGGACATGGACCGCGACAACTTCATGTCGCCCCAACAGGCGCTGGCGTACGGCCTCATCGACAGCGTCGTCGAGCCGCGCGGCAGCGGGCGCTTCGGCGGCGAGGACAAGTAGTGACTGCCACCCACTGCAGCTTCTGCGGGCGCTCGCACACTGAGGT
This sequence comes from Truepera radiovictrix, assembly GCA_044463725.1. Classification (GTDB taxonomy): domain Bacteria; phylum Deinococcota; class Deinococci; order Deinococcales; family Trueperaceae; genus JAAYYF01. The sequence continues at coordinate 96 of JBIQMD010000400.1, read as the reverse complement.
GCGTTTCTTGGTCGCTTCGCCGGGCGGCGGAGCGCACATCTGCGATCAGTGCGCTGGCCGGGTTCACGGCGTGGTCGCCGAGGCCACCACCCCCGA
>JBIQMD010000399.1:0-2380 GCA_044463725.1 Truepera radiovictrix | reverse complement strand
CGTGTACTTCAAGCACTTCTACGATCAGGGCCTAGCGCAAGGCAGCTTCATGATCGGCTGTCAGGCCAAGGGTGAGGCGGTCGTCGTCGATCCTCGCCGCGACGCTCAGGTCTACCTCGACTGCGCCGCGGCAGAGGGCCTACGCATCGTGGCCGTAACGGACACTCACATCCACGCCGATTACCTGTCTGGCGCCCGCGAACTCGCGCAGGCTGCCGGCGCACGGCTCTACTTGTCGGACGAGGGTGGCCCGGAGTGGCAGTACGCTTTCGACCACGTTGGCCTCAAGCACGGCAGCACCATCGAGGTCGGCAACGTGGAACTCAAGGCGCTGCACACGCCCGGCCACACGCCGGAGCACATGTCGTTCCTCGTTACCGACAGGGCGCGCACCACGTTGCCATCCCACCTCCTCAGCGGAGACTTCGTGTTCGTTGGTGACGTCGGGCGCCCAGACCTCCTAGACGCCGTGGCGGGCGGCGAGGAGACGCGCTTCATCGGCGCGCGTCAGCTCTTCGCCAGCTTGCGCGACGAGTTTCTCACCCTTCCTGATCACGTTCAAGTGTGGCCAGGGCACGGCGCTGGCAGCGCCTGCGGCAAGACGCTCGGCGCGGTGGCAAGCACGACGGTCGGCTTCGAACGCCTAACCGCCTGGTGGGCCGACTACCTAGCGGCTGGCGACGAGGCCAGCTTCACCACCGCCCTTCTAGAAGGGCAACCGGCCGCCCCCACCTATTTCGGTCGCATGAAGCGCGTTAACCGCGACGGCCCCGCGCTGCTAGCAAACCGCGCTCCGCTCCGCGAGTTCTCTGCAGAGGAGCTGCGTGGCCGCGTCAACCGCGACCTCGTACTGCTCGACACCCGCGCCGTGCGCGACCAGTGGGCGGCATCCGTGCCGGGCGCACTAGCGGTGCCAGGTGGCAACTCTTTCGCCTCGTACGCCGCCTGGGTCATCGACCCTGACAGCGAGAAGCGACCGCTGGTAGTAGTCGCGGCCAACGGCGAGCACGCTGCCAGCTTGCGCGACCGCCTCAGTTACACCGGGATAGATGAGGTGGTCGGTTACGTCACCTCCCTCGCGGGCCTAGACCTTCAGCCCCTTCCGCTGGTAACCCCGAGCGAACTCGCGGCACTTCGAGACGGTGGGCGTGAGGGCGTAGAGGTGCTAGACGTGCGCGAGGCAAGCGAGCACCTGGCCGGCCACATCCCAGGCGCACGGCAACTAGCCGCCAGCCGCCTACTAGCCAACAGCCACGAACTGCCGCGCGGCGGCACCCTCGTAATGCACTGCCAGGGTGGCGGACGCTCGGCGGTCGTGGCAAGTGCCCTGAGGAACCGCGGCTTCGCCAATATCGTTGAGCTTGCTGGTAGCTACGACGGCTGGAGCGACTATCTGGCCTCACAATCCGCCGGCAACCGAGTGAGAGTGGAGTCGAAGTGACGGACTCTGGCGCTAATAATCCCTCCGAACCGCAACCGAACGGCAACGCCACGGACCAAACGCAGGGCGCGGCCTCGAGCGGGCAGGGCGGCCAAGACCAGCGCGGGCATGACCGCGATGAGCGCCGCGAGCACAGGCGGGGCTGGTGGCCGATCGCCCTCATCGTCGTCGGACTGCTCTTCCTCGCCGGGAACGTCGGCTTCAGTTTCGACCCGCTCTGGAGCTTCTTCGGCAACGTCTGGGAGTTCTGGCCGATAGCACTCATCGCCGTCGGCGCCGACATGCTCACGCGCGGCAAGTACCGCCTCGCCATCGTGTCCGTTGCCATCGGGGTGGTCGTCGTGCTGGCGCTGTCCGGCGGCCTGTTCTCAGGAGGCGGGCAAACGCTCGACGTCAAGCAAGCGGTCGGCGGTGCCACCAGCGCACGGTTGGAACTCGACCTAACCACCAACGCCCTCAACCTGACCGCCGCGGCGAGCAGCACCGACGTCGTATGGGGCACCATCACAGGCGGTCGCAACGAGCGGCTGACGCAGGACTCCTCGCGCCGCGGCAACCTGGTAGCCGTGACGCTGAGGGCCAGACAGCGTGGTTGGCCGATCGCGTTCGGTAGCGGTAGGGGCGGGAACCCGTGGGATCTGCAGATGAACAAGGACCTGGCGACCGACCTAGTAATCGACGGTGGCGTCGGCGCCATGAACCTCGAGCTAGGGAACGCCACCCTCAACAGCCTCGCGATCGACGCCGGGGTCGGCGCGTTGACCATCACCCTGCCGACTTCGGGTGGGTTCACCGGCGAGATCGACGGTGGAGTGGGCTCGCTCACCGTCAACGTGCCAAGTAGCCTGGCCATCGTCATCAACCTAGATTCCGGAATCGGAGGGGTCAACTTCGACAGCGGCTTCCAGAAGAACGGCTCTGACTACAGCAGCCCGGCCG
>JBIQMD010000398.1:0-2381 GCA_044463725.1 Truepera radiovictrix | reverse complement strand
AACGGGCGCCTTAGGAGGTACCAATGGAACTCGCGATCATCGGCCTAGGCCGCATGGGGGCCGACATGACGCGCCGCCTCATGCACGGCGGGCACGCACCGGTAGTCACCGACCTCTCCCCCGACCCCGTTGCCGAGCTCGTCGAAGAAGGCGCACGCGGGGCGACCAGCATCGCGGAGGCCGTGGCCCAACTGACTGCGCCGCGAGTGGTGTGGTGCATGGTGCCCGCTGGCGACCCAACCGAGCAGGTGATAGAGCAGGCGCTCGCCGCCATGTCGGCAGGTGACGTGCTGGTTGACGGCGCGAACTCCAACTGGGAGGACTCGCGCCGCCGCGCAGCCTTGGCCGAGGAGTCCGGCGTGCTGTGGCTGGACGCAGGCGTGTCAGGCGGGGTGTGGGGGCTCGAGCAGGGCTATAACCTGATGGTTGGCGGTCACGACGACGCCTTCGCCATCGCGAGACCCATCCTCGAGACCTTGGCGCCTGCTGGCGGCCTCGTCCACGTCGGGCCGCCAGGCTCAGGCCACTTCGTGAAGATGATCCACAACGGCATCGAGTACGGCCTGCTGCAGGCCTACGGTGAAGGCTTCGAGGCCCTCGCGACCTACCCTCACCACCAACTGGACCTACCTGCCATCGCAAGGTTGTGGACGCACGGCTCGGTCGTGCGCTCGTGGCTCCTCGAACTCCTCGCGGACGCCCTCCACGACGACCCGCGCCTTGACGAACTCAAGGGTTACGTGAACGACAGCGGCATGGGCCGCTGGACCGTCGATTACGCCGTTGCTCACGCCGTGCCGATGCCAGCCGTAACTGCCGCGCTGTACGCGCGCTTCTCGAGCCGTGAGACGGATAGCTTCGCCAACCGCGCCATCGCGGCACTGCGCAACCGCTTCGGCGGCCACAAGACCAAGAAAGCATGAGCGCGCCAGTCAACGGCACGCCAGGCGCGGCCCTTCGGCGTCACGAAGTGGTGGCCATGCCGGCAACGCCAGACTCGGTGGCGCGCAGCAAGCCGGCGCAGCCGTGCGCGTTCGTCATCTTCGGAGTGACGGGCGACTTGACGGCGCGCAAGCTCGTGCCTGCCCTCTACCAGCTGCACCTCAAGGGCGAACTCAACGAGGCAAGCGTGATCATCGGGCACGCGCGCAGGGCCATGACGGACGATGAGCTGCGCAATTACTTGGGCGCGGAGATGGCCAAGGAAGTACCCGACGTAGACGCTGCCACCTGGAACGACCTAGCAAAGCGCATCAGCTACGTCCAGGGCGACTACCAGAGCGGCAACGGCTTCGTGCACCTGGCCGAAGTCCTCAAGGATCTCGACGTGGCTGGCACGATCTTCTATACGGCCACTCCGCCCGAGGTCTACGGCGGCATCGCGCGCTCGCTGGCCGAAGCTGGCCTCGCCGAGCCGCAGCCTGGCAAGTTCACGCGCCTCGTTATCGAGAAGCCGTTCGGGGAGGACGAGGCGTCAGCCCGGACCCTCAACGCGGAGCTGCTCACCCACTTCACTGAGCAGCAACTCTTCCGCATCGACCACTACCTCGCCAAGGAGACGGCCCAGAACCTCGCCGTGTTGCGCTTCGCGAACACCATGTTCGAGCCCGTGTGGAACAACCGCTACATCGATCACGTGCAGATAACCATGATCGAGCCGATGGGCGTCGAGGGTCGCGGTCAGTTCTACGAGGCGGCCGGCGTCCTGCGCGACGTGTTCCAGAACCACTTGCTTCAACTGCTAGCGCTCATGGCCATGGAGCCACCCGTGCGTTTCGACGCGCGCAACGTGCGTGACGAGAAAGTCAAGCTGTTCAGCGCCGTGCGCTGCCCGACCCCGGAGGAAACGGTCCTCGGGCAGTACGTGGCGGGCAACGGCATGGCGGGTTACCGCCAGGAGCCTGAAGTCGACCCGAACTCGAAGCAAGCGACTTACGCCGCCATGGAGTTGGTCGTTGACAACTGGCGTTGGGCTGGCGTGCCGTTCTACCTCAGGTCAGGTAAGCGCCTCGAGGCCAAGGCAAGCGAGATCGTGCTGCAGTTCAAAGCGCCGCCGCACGTGCCATTCAACCTAGCCGCACCGGTCAGCGCAGACCGGCTCGTCATGCGCATAGTGCCGGACGAGGGCATGACCATCCGCTTCAACGGCAAGCGTCCAGGGCAGCGCGTCGAACTCGACCGCATCGGCCTGGACTTCTCCTACCAGCGGAGTTTCACAGGCAGCATCCCTGACGCGTACGAGACGCTGATCCTCGACGTGATGGAAGGGGACGCTACCCTGTTCATGCGGGCAGATGAGGTCGAGGCGCAGTGGCGCATCGTCGATCCCATCAAGTCGGAGGCCAAGCGGTCTTAGGAAGACAAACTTAGAATGCAACTCC
>JBIQMD010000397.1:0-2393 GCA_044463725.1 Truepera radiovictrix | reverse complement strand
GCGTTGGTCGCCGACGTCCTCTACCTGCTCGTCGCCTGACCCTCGAGCGCCGCGGCGATCGCCAAGGCGAGCTCCTCCTCGCGCGGGCGCGTGACCAGCATCAGGCCGATCGAGAGGCCGCCAGGCGTGGTTGCGCACGGCACGCTCACGGCCGGGCTGCCCAGGAAGTTGAACGGCGCCGTGTTGCGCAGTATGCGGTTGTTCTCGCGGTGGTACGCGTCGTCGTCCGTGAGGATGCTGGCCGTCTGAACCGCAACGTGAGGGATGGTGGGCGCCACCAGGGCGTCGACGCCCGTCAGTTCGCTCCAGAAGCGCCGCTGGAAACTCGCGCGGGCGTATACCAGTCTGATGTAGTCGCTCGACGGCCTGCCCTTGAAGCGCAACACGCGCTGCAGCACGCGCGGGTCGAAATCATCCGGCCGCGACTCGAACTCCTCCTGGTAGAGGGCCCAGACTTCGTGGCTAGCGAACGAGCCGAAGCGGTCGTAGGCGCCAGGCGCCTCGAGCAAGAGAGCGAGTGGCGCGCGCCGCACCTCGTGACCGAGGGCCTCGAGGTGCCTTAGGCCGGCCTCGAAACCGGCGGCCGTGTCCGCGTCTAGGTCGTCGGTTAGCAACGTCGTCGGAGCGAGGAACGTGAGCTTGCCGCTCACCGCCTCGAGCACCCGAGGCGGCTCAGCGACCATGGCCAGGTAGAGCGCCCAGGCGTCCGCGGCCGTTCTGGCCATCGGCCCGAGGGTGTCGAGGGTGGTCGACAAAGCCATGCAACCATCGGTAGGAACGCGGCCGTCCGTAACCTTCAGGCCGACGATCCCGTTGACGGCGGCTGGTATGCGCACGCTGCCGCCCGTGTCCGACCCTACTGCCGCTACCGCCAGGCCAGCCGCGACGGCCACACCCGAACCTGACGACGAGCCACCAGGAATGCGACTTGGGTCAAGCGCGCAGCCTGGCGTACCGTAATGAGGGTTGATACCTATCCCGGAGTACGCGAGCTCGGTCATGTTCGTCTTGCCGAGGAACACGGCGCCGGCCGCGTCGAGGCGAGCGGCTACGGGAGCGTCGTCCGTCTCGGCAGCGCGTCGAGCCATCACCTTGGAACCGGCGGCAGTGACGTCGCCAGCGGTGCCGACGAGGTCCTTGATGGCGATCGGCACGCCCAAGAGCGGGCCGTCGTCGAGGCCGTCCTCGAAGCGCCTCTTGGCGCCACGCGCTTGCCTAAGGGCCCGTTGCGCGGTAACCGTGCGGTAAACGCGGTTGCCTTCCGGATGCTGCTCGATGGCTGCCAGGTAGGCCTCCGTGACTGTCACGGGGTCGAGTGAGCCATCGCGGTAACGCCGCGCTAGTTCGCTGAGCGTCAGCGACGTGATGTGCTGGTGCATGCGGCAGGATACCGCGAGGCTGACGGCAGCGGCCGCGGTAGGATGCTGCCATGCAGCGCACCCGCGCCGAACTAGAAGCCATGAGCCAAGAAGACCTCGTCAACCGCGTGCTGGAATGCCAGGACATGCTGCGCGAGGGCCTCGCCGTGCGCGCCTCACTACACGCCGTGCTCAACACCGTACTCAACGCCAAGAGCGAGGAGGTAGCCCGCTACGCCGATTCCGTTGAAGCCACCCTCGACCCGCAGGAGCTTGAACTCAAGCGCGCTTGGGCGGCAGCTAGGCACGCGGTGTCTAACCCGATGGGGGCCGCGCGTAAGCGGCAAGGTACCTAAAGGAGCGGGCTTGGCGGCCTACGTCAGTCTTGATTGTGGCGAGCTGGCCGACCTTTTCTCACTGTTCCTGTTCTAGCACCTCGACCAGATGCACCGCGCACGCGACCGCATCGAACCCATCCCAGTCGGAGCGTTCGTAACGCCTAACTGTATAGACGTCTTCGCCGCCGACCAGCACGTAGCCCGAGGTCACGTCGACCGTGGGGCCAGCGCCGGGCCGCACCCGGTACCCTGCGGAGGCGGGCCCTAGTTGCACGGCCTCCAAGAGGCTGGCCGCGCCGAAGAATTCAGCCACCACACTAGCTACCGTGGTGCCAACGTGTCGTTGGACAACCATGTCCGGTACGAGCGGGATGCCGTCGAACATGCCGTAGACGTACCACACGTCGCCGCTAGCCGCTAATTGGTAATCCAGAGGCAGAAGCAGCGCCAGTCCGGTGCCACCATCGACTACTACGTGCCAATCGCCGGTCACCGCCAACGTGTGCTCTGCAGCTCCGGCGTGGCAAGAGTTCGGCACAGCCACTGCGGACTCCGCCATTACCGCGCTCGCTAGCGCGAGTGCCGTTACTGCTAGCAGTCGGGCAAGCAGGCGCGAGTGTCCAGGTACCTCCTCATTCTCGTGGTGCCGCACTGCCACCATGTCGTTCCTCCTAGGGCCACTGAAAGCCACCATTAA
>JBIQMD010000396.1:0-2397 GCA_044463725.1 Truepera radiovictrix | reverse complement strand
AGCGCGCTACCAGCGCCGAGCGGGCGGCGGCCTTCCCGGTGAGGTCGACGGCCGAGTATGGGGCCGGCAGGGCGGGGTCGGCCGCGGGATTCCAGAGCGTAGTGTCGATGCCGTTCAGGATGCCGGTGAGCTTGTGGGCCAGCGCTCGGAAGGTGCCATCGAGCGTGAAGCCGAACTCCGGCGTCTGCAACTCCTTGGCGTACGTCGGGCTGACGGTCGTCACCTGGGTAGCGAAGCCGACACCTGCCTGCATGGCGTTGGCCCTGCCGAAGTGGTCGAGGAACGAGCCCTTCAGGTCGGTGCCGATCCGCAACCAGTCAACGGTCTCACTCAGTCCGGACTCGCCCTGGTACTGCACGTTATGAACGGTGAAGACGCTGCGCAACCCGGGGAAACCCTTGGGGAGGTGCCAGCCGCGCTTGAGGACCATCGGGAGGTAACCCGTGTGCCAGTCGTGGGCGTGGACGAGGTCGGGGACGAAGCCTAGCCGCGCCGCGACCTGCGGTACCGCGCGGGAGAAGCGCGCGAAGCGCCGCGCGTCGTCCGGGTAGCCGTATTGGCGCGGCCGTCTGAAGTCCTCGTGCCCAACGAAGGCGTAGCGCACGCCGCCCTGCTCCAGGGTGCCAACACCTACGTCCTCGAACCCGCCGCTGAACGGCGCCGGCACGTCGCCAACCCAATAGGGGGCAACGCCGCCGCCCAGCTTGGCGTACCAGGGCGTGACGACGAGAACATCGTGACCGAGGCTCGCTAGCGCCTGCGGCAGCGCCCCGGCAACGTCGGCCAGCCCGCCCGTCTTGCTGAACGGCACGACCTCTGCGGCAGGGAACAGGACCTTCATTCGCCCAGCTTAGCCGCCGGTGGCCGGGTGGCGAAAGCCGACCTGACGTAGCGCGCGCACTTTGGCTCTCATGAAGCGTACGTATACTCTAGGACGCATGCTTGATTGCTCAACGGAGGCTTCATGAAGCGCAGATGGTACATCGCCGGTCTGGTGGCCCTGGTCGCTGGCACTATGTTCGTCAACGCCCAGCTCTCACGAGACTACGCTGGCGAGTTCTTAAACAATCCAACCGGACGCGCGCTAGTGCAAGCGTTCGGTGCTCTGAAGAGCGGTTACCTTACCGACGTAGACGACGACAAGCTCATCGAGGGTGCCATCACGGGTATGCTCGCGTCGCTCAACGACCCGTACACGAGTTACCTGCTGCCAACCGAGGCGGCCCGCGACAACCAGGACCTCACCGGCTCGTTCGAGGGCATCGGCGCAGTGCTGACGCCTCATGACCGCCAGTCCGGCAAGGGCGTCGAGATCCTCACCGTCTACGCTGGCGGCCCGGCCTCCAAAGCTGGCCTGCAGCGCGGTGACATCTTCGTGAGCGTCGACGGCACCGACGTTTCCGCCATGACGACCTCGGAAGTCGCTGACCTCGTGAGGGGCCCGAAGGGCACGACCGTCAACCTGGTCATGAACCGCCCGGGCCAGCCTGAGCCCGTCACGTTCGCCATCCAGCGCGGCACCATTCAGATCATCGACGTGTCGAGCGCCATGTTGCCGAACGACGTCGGCTACTTGGCCCTTTCTTCGTTCAACAACCAGCGCCTCCACGATCAGATGGTCGAGCACCTCGACAAGCTCATCCAGCAGGGCGCCACCTCGCTTGTCCTCGACTTGCGCGACAACTCCGGGGGCCTCCTCAACCAGGCCATCCTCATCGCTGACGACTTCCTCAGCAGTGGCGACATCGTGTTCCAACGCTCGCGCGGCGTCACGCAGCGCATTGCGTCCGCCGATCCGAAGGCCTACGACCTGCCGATGGTCGTCCTCGTCAACGAGAACTCCGCGTCCGCTTCCGAGATCGTGGCTGGCGCACTCCAGGAGAACCACCGCGCGCTCGTGGTCGGTGAGCAGACCTTCGGCAAGGGCGTCGCCCAGTCGGTGCTTTCGCTGTCTGATGGCGGCCAGTTGCGTTATGTATCGTTCGAGTGGCTGACGCCTGACCGGCGCTCCATCGCCGAGAAGGGCATCACGCCGGACGTCAAGGCGCCGGACACGCGCTTCCCCCGTACCATCGCCGCCGAAGGTCAGGGCCTGCGCGAGGGGCAGCGCGTCGAGCTCATGGTAGACGGCGAGATCATCGGTCAGGCCGTTGCGGGTGAGGACGGCAAGTTCAACATCCTCGCCTTAGGTGGCCAGCGCGAGATCAGCGAAGTTCAGGGCGAGGCCATCGTCCACCTCGACACCGACACGGCACTGCAGACCGCAGTTGCCACGCTCGAGGAGTCGTTGAAGACCAGCAACTAGCTTCGATCAGCAATCGACGCCAGTGGGCCGCGCTACCTTACGCGGCCCACGTTCTTAGGTTGCCAGGGTCAACCGCGAGGGCCGGCTGCCGC
>JBIQMD010000395.1:0-2399 GCA_044463725.1 Truepera radiovictrix | reverse complement strand
GGCCCAAGGAGACGGCGGACGCGTGCCCGAAGCTGCGGACGGGCTTGCCCTTGTACTGGGCGCCGTGAGCTTGAGCGCAGTCCTCTATTACGCCGAGGCCGTGCTCGGCAGCCAAGTCGTTGATCGGGTCCATGTCAGCTGGCCAACCGGCTAGGTGCACGACGATTATTGCGCGCGTGCGGGGAGTGATCACCCGCGCGATCGTCTCGGCGGTGATGTTGCCACTGTCGGGGTCAACGTCGGCCAGCACGGGCGTTGCCCCGCGCATGATGGCGGCGCTGGCGGAAGCGATGAAAGTGCGCGGCGAAGTGATCACCTCTGCGCCGGGCCCGATGCCGAGCGCGACCAGGGCCAGCTCGAGCGCCACCGAACCGTTCATCACGGCTACGGCGTGGCGCCGTCCGAGGGAGGCGGCGTACTCGCGCTCGAACGAGAACACTTCCTGACCAGTCCACTGGTTGACTTTGCCAGAGGCAAGGACGCGCTGCACCGCGGCGATCTCGCTGTCGTCGTACTGGGGCCAGGGAGACCAAGCCGACTCAAGCACGTGATGCGTCAACTGCGACATACGCTCACTCCTTCTTCGCCTCTTCGGCGGCAATGCGCGCCGCCACCAGGCGTTCGCGCAGGGTCAATGTCAGTGCGCCCCCGTTGGGCGTGCCGATCAGGCGTTTGACGCTTGCAACGGCAGTGCGCCAGATGGTGGTCAGTTCGAGCGCAAGCGAGCGGTCCTCTACGTGGACCATTGCGTAGCTCACCTTGGCTGGGACGAGGACGTTGAGGTAGAAGTCGTCCGGGTCGGAGGCGTCTACGAGCAGGCTCTCCTCGTCGACGAGTTCGAGGCTAGCCACGGACGTCAGTCCGGGCAGGACGGTGAGCACGCGCTTCATCTCCGGGGTGTAACCGGCCACCACTTCAGGGACGTCTGGGCGCGGGCCGACTAGGGCCATCTCGCCTCTCACGACGTTCCACAACTGCGGTAGTTCGTCCAACTTGGTGCGGCGCAGGATGCGACCTACGCGGGTCACGCGGGCGTCGGCCGCCGTGGTTACGCTGCTACCGAGCTTGTCAGCACCGGGAACCATGGTCCTGAACTTGAAGATCGTGAACGGCCTGCCGAGGTAACCGGCGCGCACCTGACGGAAGAACACGGCTCCGCGGCTATCCAGCCTGATCACGATGGCAACGGCGAGCAACAGCGGCGTCAGAAGGGTCAGGGCTACGGCCGCCACAACCAAGTCGAATGTCGAGCGCATCAGAGTCCCTCCTTCATGGACGGGTGAAGCCGCAGTTCGGGAGCGCCTGGCCACGGCGGAGTGGTGGGCGTGAACGGCAGGCGCCGCAGCAGCAACGAGGCCGCCCCGAGCAGCGTGCCAAGTCCGTAACTCAGGTGGTAAGCGAAGAACGCCGGCGGCAGCGCCAGCACCAGCAGCGCGTCGCGGAAGCGCACGGCCTGCTGCGCGGCCGAGGTTACGGCGAGCAGCGCGTACAAGCCAGCCGTTGCGAGGAGCAGGGTCAGGACGAGGGGAACGAAGCTAGCGAGCAGTACCCCTAGCAGCAGCGCCGCCACGAACAGTCCAGGAACCAGGTGGCGCGGCCGCAAGGAGTACGGGGCGAGGTACCAGGTGAAGACGTTCCAGCGGCCCGTCACGACTGCCTGGCGCAGCAGGCCTCCTAGCGTGCCTTGATTGAAGTACTCGGCGACGATGCTCGGGTCGAGCCAGACCTTGCCCCCTGCTGCCCGCAGGCGCGCGTTGAACTCGTAGTCCTGGTTGCGCACGAGGCGTTCGTCGAACACGCCGTAACGCTCGAAGGTCTCCCGCGGGTAGCAGCCGAACGGCACGGTGTCTACGTAGCCTGCGCATGCGCCGGTGCGAAAGCGGGCGTCGCCGACGCCGAACGGGTGCGACGAGAGCGCCGCTACGGTCCGGGCAGCGCCGCCTTGCCCGCGCGGCAGGGTGCGCACTAAGCCGCCCACGTTGTCGGCGCTGCTCTTCCGCAGCGCGGTGAGGCAGGATGCGAGGTAATCAGGCGGGTAGACGCAATGAACGTCCATGCGCGCTATCACTGGCGCCTGCGCCCGTCGCAGCGCCAGGTTCATGCCGGTAGGCACGATGCGCCGCGGGTTGTCGAGCAGGCTAACGCGTGCGTCGGTGGCCACCACTGCGTTTACTGTCTCGCGGGTGCCGTCATCCGACATGCCGTCTACGACGATCACCTCGAGCTCGTTGGTGCCGAGGTTCTGGGCGAGGAGCGAGTCCAGGCACGCCCCGATGTGCCTCGCTTCGTTGCGGCAAGGCAGGATGACAGTCACGTCTGGCGTCATGCCGCAGAAGAGATAGCCGTACACGAGGGCGACCATCAGGAGCGCGGCAAGGGCGCCGTTGAACAGCGGCGTT
>JBIQMD010000394.1:0-2400 GCA_044463725.1 Truepera radiovictrix | reverse complement strand
GCGATTACATCAGGCTCGGCTACGCGCGCGCGAGCTTCCAGCGGCGCTTCTGGAGCGAACTGACGGGCATCGACGCCCTGGTGGCGCCCACCATCCCACACGTTGCGGTGCAGACGGCCAGCATCCTCACGGACGACGATGCGTACCACCGCGAGAACAACCTCATCTTGCGCAACACCGCGCCTTTCAACTTTCTAGGCAGCCCTGCCGTTAGCGTGCCGTGCGCGACCACGCCCGCTGGCCTCTCTATCGGCCTGATGCTGGTCACGCGCCCGCACGAAGAGGAACTCGCATTGGCCATCGCCGCGGCGGTCGAGGGTCAGGCGACGAGCAGGTAGAGGACGTCGGCGACGAGCGCGGGCGTGGTGGCGCCTTCGGTTTCCACGCGGCACGTGAGTGTTGCGAGCCAGCGGCCCTCGCCCTTCGGCTCGAGCTTCGCGAGGAGCGCGGTAGCGCGTAACTGCGAGTCGACGGGTACGGGCGCCGGGAAGCGCAGTTTGTCTATGCCGTAGTTGACGATGAGGCTCAACCCGGGCGGGAATAAGTCCATGTTGGAGATCATGTCGACCAGCAACGACAAGGTCAGGTAGCCGTGCGCCACGGTCTTACCGAACGGTCCGGTGGCGGCCCTGACGGGGTCTGCGTGAATCCATTGGTGGTCGAGGGTGGCGTCAGCGAAGGCGTTGATGCGCGCCTGGTCGATGCTGACTGAGGGTGATGGCCCGAAAGTGGTGCCGACGAGCCCCTGCAGCTCGGCGATGGAAGATGGTGCCATTTTCGTCCTTCCGGTCAACGCAGTTAGGCGCCTTGGTGATGCAGCGAGACTAGCACGACCCTAAGTGGCGTCAGGCGTCCTCGACGGCGCGTCCGGGGAAGACGCCGCGCACGAGGGCGATCATGCCGAGGGCGGCCACGATGCCGCTGGCGTACTTCACGAGCAAGTCCGTGATGATCACTTGAGACAGCCAAGCCGTGGTGGCGAACTCCTCGCCCCAGAAGGCCAACAGGGTGAAGATCACGGTATCGAGCGGCGCGCTGACGGCGTTCGACGCCGCCACCCGCGTCAGCCACCGGCGCTTCAACAGGCGCTGGTAGACCTCGGTGTCGGCGGTCTCGGCCACCAAGATCGTGAAGAACGACACGGCCACGTACCGCAGTGGCGTGCCGAGTGCCGCCGCCAATGCGACGTTGGCGCAGGCGGCCACGAAGATCATGCTGTAAACAGCCTTGCGGCCGTGGCGGTGAACGCGGTCGCGTTGCGTGAACGTGAGTCCGAAGAACAGCGTTCCGACGTTCAGGAGGAAGAAGTTGCCGAGGGGAATGAACGAGTCCAGGGTGAAGTTCGCCATGAGGGTGGCGGCGACGTAAGTACTGGCGGCCGCCAACAGGCTCACGCGCGGTGCGGCGCCAGGTCGGTGGGAGAAGACTGACAGGACCGCGAGCGCCACGGCCAAGCCGGCAGGCGCGATGAGGTACTCCCAGCGCCCGACCCCAGCCGCTGCCAAGGCAACGCCCACGGCCGCTCCGCCGACGAGCACGCTGCGAGCGGTCGACGACCCCGCGCTGGCGGTGGCCACGCTACGCAGGTCCGTCAACGCGCCGACGAAGAGCAGTCCGAAGAGGACGAGTGCGAGGAGCGGTAGGCGCTCGACCGGCGTAGGTCCGAAGGTGGAGAACCACGCTAGCGCAGCGGGACCGCCGCCCAAGGCTATGGCCAATACGATCACGGCCAGCCACGACCGCCAGCTGCGGTGATTGTTGATCGCGAGCTCCATGAGTCTGGCCGCGGCCCCGACTTTCCTGCCGCGCGCCGTCTACTCTACAACCGCGGCGCCAGCAGCCGCCGCATGCAACACGTGACGTATGGTGCGGCATGACCGCAGCAAACGATGAAGCCGACCGTGTCACCGCGCTGGAAGGCGCCCTAAGCTCGCAATCAGAGTCGCTCATGCGCACGCTCGGCATCGAACTCGTTGAGGTAACACCTGAGCGTGTCGTGGCAACCATGCTGGTCACTCCGCGGCACTTTCAACCGCACGGCATCATGCACGGCGGAACCTCGGTGGCATTGGCGGAGACGGTCGCGAGCATCGGCGCAACAGCGGCACTGAAGCTCGACGGGCAACGGGCTGTCGGGCTCGAGATCAACGCAAACCACCTGCGGGCTGTAACCAGCGGCACGATAACGGCCACCGCCACGCCGATTCACGTTGGCCGCAGCACGCACGTGTGGGCGGTCGAGATCCGCGACGCGCAGGAGAGGCTAGTGTGCGTGTCGCGCTGCACCTTGGCCGTGTTGGAAGGGTGAATGAATAGCGGCGGGGCTCCGAGGGGAGTCCCGCCGATTGGTCGGGGCGAGAGGATTTGAACCTCCGACCCCATCGTCCCGAACGATGTGCG
>JBIQMD010000393.1:1184-2408 GCA_044463725.1 Truepera radiovictrix | reverse complement strand
CGCGCTCAAACCAGCGACCTCCGACGTGCTGCTCCTGACAGAGCTGCACCAGGAAGTCGGGCGGTTCTACGCCGAGGTCGTGGCGGGAGCGCAGGCCGAGCACGCCCTCGACCTCGTTGCCCTGTCTGGACAGACGGTCTATCACATCCCGCGCGCAGACGAAGGGCGCGGCTGGCGCGTCAAGAGCACCCTGCAACTGGGTGAGGCAACCGTCGTTACCGAGCGCTGCAAGGTGGCGACCGTCTCCGACTTCCGCCAGTCCGACCTGGCCGCCGGTGGCCAAGGCGCGCCGCTCGTTAGTTTCCCGGACTCGCAGCTTTACGCCGCGCCAGGCGTTGCACGCGTGGTGGTCAACCTCGGCGGCATAGCCAACGTGACTTACTTACCCGCCAACGGCGATCCGAACCGCGTTCTTGCCTTCGACACCGGGCCGAGCAACTGCCTGATGGACGAGGCCATGACGAGGTTCGCTGGGCGGCCCTACGACGAGGGCGGGCAGGTGGCGCTCTCAGGCACCGTCGACGAGGTGGCGCTAGGGCTGCTCCTCGCAGAGCCGTACCTGCAACTCTCACCGCCCAAGACGACAGGGCGCGAGCTCTTCTACCTTGACGCTGCTCTCGAGCGCGGCTGGTTCGGAGCGGCGCCAGCGCTACCGACCCTCATGGCGACCCTCGCCGCTTACAGCGTGCGCAGCCTCGTTGATGCGGTGGAGGCGGAACTGCGGCCCCTCGGAATCGACGAGGTACTGGTGGCTGGCGGCGGCGCGCGCAACCCGGCGTTGTTGGGCGGACTGGTGCGGGAGCTAGGCGTTCCGGTGCGTTCTTTCGCAGAGCTCGGGTACGACGACAAGGATCGCGAAACCCTCGCGATGGCCGTCATGGGCTACCTGGCCGTGCATGGCGAACCCAACGTCTTGCCGTCTGCGACCGGCGCGCGGTGGCCCGTGGTGGCAGGCAAAGTGGCCCGGCCATGGGGTGGACGCTAGGGCTTGGTCCAGTCGTTGTACCAGGTGAAATTGGTGCGACGTTAACTGTCGCAAGGGCGTGAGAGTATGTGTCCAACCGCGCGGATGAGTCAGTGTTCGGGGGAACCGACAGAGGCCGCGCGGCTCTCTTTTGCTCAGGGCTCCCAAACACCCTCTCAACCACCGACGACAACCGACGACAACCGACGAGCGCCGACGAGCGCCGTTGGCGGCTACCCTAGGGCAGGCGGCGGCGCTCG
>JBIQMD010000393.1:0-1084 GCA_044463725.1 Truepera radiovictrix | reverse complement strand
ACTTTCATGCGCAAGTTGCGACTTGCCGCCAAGGACGCCCTGCAGCGCTCCGGTTTCGAGGCGCGCGTGTTCGTGCGCGGCAACCGCGTCATGGCGCAGATCGGCGCCGGCCCAGCCAACGGCGGCCCGGACCGCGTTCCAGACAAGGAACTCGCCACGCGGACGCTCGAGCGTGTGTTCGGTATCGGCACCTTCTCGTTCGTCGAGGACGAGACCGCACCAGACCTCGAGTCGATGGTTGCGTTGGGCCGCGAGCTCTACGCGGACCGCGTCCAGGGGAAGACTTACGCGGTGCGCTGCAAGCGCATGGGACGCCACGCCTTCAGCTCGATGGACGTCGAGCGCAAGCTCGGCGCGGCTCTCAACCCCGGAGCCAAGGTCGACCTCAAGCACCCAGAGGTCACGGTGGAGATCGAGGTGGACGAGCGCCGCGCGCTCTTCCTGAGCCAGAGGCACCAAGGAGCGGGCGGCCTGCCGCTAGGCACTGCGGGCCACGCCCTTGCGCTCCTCTCGGGCGGTTTCGACTCGATCGTGGCGGCATGGTCGCTCATGCGCCGCGGCGTAGAGGTCGACTTCGTGCACTTCCGGCTCGGCGACCTCGAGTCGGAGCGCCTAGCGCTGCGCGTCGCCAAGGTCCTCTCCGACACGTGGGGCGCCGGCTCGCGGCCTGAAGCTCACGTCATCGACCTAAGGCCGGCGATGGGCGAGTTGCGTGGCAACCTCGAGTCGAACTTGTGGCAGGTCGGCCTGAAGCGCCTGATGGTGAAGGCGGCTGACGCCGTGGCAGACGCCCTCGAGGAGTACGCAGCCACAGGTCCTGGCCCGGGTGAGGGCGCCCCGCGCGAACGCGGCAGGCGCGTGTCACGGCGGCGCGTCGATGCGCTCGTGACTGGCGAGGCCATCGGTCAAGTGTCGTCGCAGACGCTCTCGAACCTGCGCGCCATCGACGCGGCCGCGCGGCGACCGGTGCTGCGGCCCCTAGTGGCGTATGACAAGTCGGAGATCATCGCGCTAGCCGAGCGCATCGGCACCGCAGAGCTCTCCGCGAAGGCCGTCGAGGAGTGCAACATCACCCCAGTGCGCC
>JBIQMD010000392.1:0-2435 GCA_044463725.1 Truepera radiovictrix | reverse complement strand
GTCACCTAATCGCAGGCCGCCGCGGACACCAGGGGCGAGGTAGGGGGCGTTCGTCATCGATTCCATGCCGCCAGCGACGACGACTTCTGCGTCGCCAGCCATGATGGCGCGACCGGCTTGGATCACGGCTTCAAGCCCCGACCCGCACATCTTGTTGAGCGTCACAGCCTCGGTAGCGTTGGCGAGGCCGGCGTACAGGGCGGCCTGACGGCCTGGAGCTTGTCCCTGGCCTGCTTGCAGTACGTTGCCGACGAGCGCGAGGTCAACGCCGTCCGGGGCCACGCCCGCGCGCGCTACCGCCTCGTGGATGGCCGCGGCTCCGAGGCGCGCGGCAGGCACACCAGCGAAGGCGCCTTGAAACGCGCCGATGGGCGTACGCACTGCACTCGAGATGACCAGCTTCATGGTGTTACCTCCGGCGGGCCAACCCGCAGCGGGCGCCCCAACTGATACTTAGGGTACAAGGCGCCGCGCCTCGATCACCGCCTGAACGAGACTTCCGCGGATACTCCGCCCCATTCGACGCCGAGCGGGCGGTAGAGGTCGAAGCTAGCTGGCAGTAGGATCACTCCGGCTACGGGTGAATCTGGCGCCACGCCGTCGGCCGTTCCCTCCTGCAGCAGCAGGCGGTACGGGTAGCGCACCTCGAGTTCGCGACTGCCTTGGGTGAAGCGCAAGGTGGCTTGCCAGGTAGTCTCCTCGGCCGCCACGATCTGAAGCAACAGCACGTTGTCGCTCGCCGCGCCGCTCAGCCAGGCCGCGTCAAGCGCGGCGTCGACCGCCGCCGTCAACTCAGGCTGCGCGAGCGGCAACAGCGCGAGGTCGAGCAGGGTGAGGGCAACGCTGCCGTCGTAGAAGCGCAAGGCGGTCACGCCCGCGCCCAACTCCGTTACCTCCCACGCCGCATCCGCGCTAGCGGCTACGGCTCGCAGGGGCGCCCCTGGGAAGGCCTCGTTGGCAAGCACGACCTCAGTGCCGTTGGCTAGTCGTAGTGCGGCGCTGTCGGCGCTCGGTTCCACTCCTAGGTACTCGAGGGCGTCGAGCGGCGCCCACCACTCGGACCCGTACTGAACGACCGGAGCTGAGAACGAGACGTCAATCGGTCCGCCGCCGCTAGGGCGCTGCATGAGTCCGGCAGGCGAGCCAGCGAAGAACGTGACGACCCCGAGCGCACCGCGGTAGGTAAGCGCGCCATCTACGGCCGTAGCTAACGCGCCAGCTGCACGCGCCAAGTCCGTCAGTTCGACGTACGCAGCGCCCGCCTGCCGCGCCGCCCGCACGCTCCTCCCGCCCTGCGCCACCACGGTTGCCGCTGGCAGCGCCAGGACCAGCAAAGCAACGAGTATGCGGCGCGCTGACGGCATCGTGGCGAGCCTAGCATGTGGTGGTAAGGCGCTAGAATGCCGTTATTCACGTCCGCAGCAGCATCTGTTGCACAGAGAAGCACCTGAGAGAGGAGCCCTAAACCATAGAGAAGGTTCACGGCCGCACATCGGGCCTCAAGAGCAACCAACTGAAGCGCCTAAGCAACCTGTACCGCAGGCGCGTACCGCCAGAAGCAGCGGTAACGGTCGAACTGGCGCGCGCAATGGGCGAGTTGACAATCGATCTCGGGCGCGGCGTCAGTCTGCTCCTCGACCGACGCGGCCGCGTAGTCACCGTCGCCGTTGGTGACGCGGCAGACACGCCCCTCCCTCCAGTGCACGGCGAGGCAGAATCGCGCCTCTACGGCCTGCGCCTCGTGCACACGCACGTCAAGCCAAGCGGTTTGTCCGGCACCGACCTCACTACCCTGTTCGTCAACCGCCTAGACGCCATGGTGGCGCTCGAGGTTGGCGCCACGCGCGGGTCCGCGGCTGGCTTCACGGTCGGGCCCGCCCACTTGGCGTTCGTCGCGCCAGCAGGAAGTGACGAGGAGGACTGGCTAGTTGAGGCGCCGATGGGCGTGCGCGAGCTTGAGGACCTGAACTTCCTCGAACGCTTGGCGGCCCTCGAGGAGGAGCTGGCCCGCGGCGCCGCCGTGCGCGAAGTGCACCGCAGCAGCACTGAGCGCGCCGTACTCGTCGGCTTGGCGGGGCGCGAGGGGGCCTCCGAGACGGAATCGCGCATGACCGAGCTAGCCGAGCTCGTGCGCAGCGCCGGAGCGGACGCGGTCGCGTCCACCTTGCAGCACCGCGACAAGCCCGACACCCGCACTTTCGTCGGTGAAGGCAAGCTGCAGGAGATCATCGCGTTGGCCTTCCACGAGGACGCCGATCTGCTCGTCTTCGACCGCGAGCTCTCCCCTGCTCAGGCGCGCGAGATCGAAGCGTTCACGAAGTTGAAGGTCCTCGACCGCACTCAGGTGATCCTCGACATCTTCGCGCAGAACGCTAGGGGCCGCGAGGCGCAGGTGCAAGTCGAGTTGGCCCAACTGCACTACCAACTACCGCGTC
>JBIQMD010000391.1:0-2441 GCA_044463725.1 Truepera radiovictrix | reverse complement strand
GTAGCCGCTACCGAGGAGTTGCGGGAAGACCATGCCGATGAGCCCCATCATGAGCCCGCCTACCGCCGGCTTGAAGTGATCGGGGATGCGCCAGCCGGCGAAGGCGTCGCGCACGTAGTAGTAGAAGAGCGGCACGAGCGTGCCCATCACGCCAGCGGCCACGCCGAGGAGCGCGTACCATGCCAACTCCCGGAAACCAGTGAAGGTAGCTGGCTCGGCGAGGTGGAAGAGCGGCGTGAACCCCGTGAAGCTGCCGCTGATCGCGTAAGCGGTGGCGGCGCTGACGAACGTGAATACGAGCGCCGCGCTCTCGAACGCCAAGCCACTGTAGAGGACCTCGACCGCGAAGATGGCGGTGCCGAGCGGGCTGCGGAAGATGGCGGACAGGCCGGCTGCCATGCCAGCGAGCATCAACGTGCGGCGCTCGTCGTCCGGCAGGCGCAACCAGGTAGCCGTGATGGACCCGAACCCCGAGGCTATCTGCGCCGTCGGGCCCTCGCGACCTGCCGACCCGCCCGAGCCGATGGTTACGGCGCTGGCGATCGTCTTGATGATCGGGATGCGCGTGCGCACGAGGCCGCCCAAACGGTGAAAGGACCGGATGGCCGCGTCCGTGCCGTGACCCTCCGCTTCGGGCGCGAGCGTGAAGATGATGACGCCGACGATGAGCCCACCTAGGGTTGTCGACACGGGAATCAGCCAGTTGAGGCCGGTCGCCACTGGCCCGGCGGCCATTCCCGTTGCCTCCTCGGTCGTGAGTACGGGCACGTGCGCGATGCCCGTCACGAACAAGCCGCTGACGAACTCCACCATCCAAAGGAAGAGGTGCGCGCCGCCAGCGCCGACGACGCCGACGACGATGCTCAGCAGCACCAACCTCGTCGTCTTGTCTAGGCGCAGGAGCCAAGGCACAGTCGTCTCACGACTCACAGTTCACGGTTCACGTACTCGGGCGCTCGGGCGCGGGGTGCGCCACGACTCGAGGGTCGATACTACTGCCCTGCGCGGCGTCGCGGGTCGGAAAGGTGACACGCGGGCACTTGTAGCGGTTGTCTACCCGCCCTATTGACATTGCGCTTCGCGGCACACAATACTTGCTACACCAAATGAACTAAAGGGTGTGGCCATGCGACAGGGTCCAGGCGGCGCGCTAGGTAGAGAGAAGATCCGCTTTCTCAATCAGAGCGCCATAATCAACGCGATACACCGTTCAGGGCGCATCTCGCGCACGGACATCGCTGCCCTGCTCCACCTCAGCCCAGCCGCGGTTACGACCATCACGGCCCCCTTCATCGAAGAGGGCCTAGTCGTCGAGGCGGAAGTTGGCGAGTCCAGTTCCGTTGGTCGCAAGCCCATCCTGCTCGGCATCAACTACGACCACTCACACGTGTTCGGCGTGAAAGTCATGCCAGACGCCATCGTGGCGTCCCTCACCAACCTCAACGCAGACGCCAAGGGCGTCGTCAGGGTCCCGCTCGCCAGCACCGACGTACACGCGGTGATAAATGCGATCAAGGACGCCCAGACCGAACTCGGCCTTACGACGGGCATAACTGGCGCTCGGCTAGCGGGCCTCGGGGTCAGCCTCCCCGGCGTCGTCGACAACTCCACCGGGTTCGTCAGACACTCTGACCTGCTCGGGTGGCAGCGAGTGCAGCTCGCCGACCTCCTGCGCGAGGAACTCGGCCTCGCCACGCTCGTCGAGAACGACGTGAACGCCCTTGCCGCCGCCCACGGCTGGTTCGGGCTTGGCAGGGAACACGACTCCTTCCTCGCCGTGACGTTAGGGCGCGGCGTCGGCCTCGGCATCGTCATCGGCGGCGGGCTCTACCGCGGCCCGCGCGGCGGTGCAGGCGAACTGGGGCACACGCGTTGCTCGAGCCTAGGCATGCGCGTCATGGCGCCCGAAGCGGTCACCCTCGAGGAGCGCTTGGGAGACGCGGCCCTCCTCAAGCAAGCGCGGCGCCTGACGTCCGAACTAAGCGCAGGTGCCGGACCTGCAGAACTCACGGCGCTGGCGGCGGCCGGCAACGAGGCGGTACTAGACCTCTTCGCGGACGCTGGTGAACTCCTCGGCATAGCCCTGAGTGACCTCGTCAACCTCTTCGCGCCAACGCTAGTGATCCTCGGCGGCGAGGGGCTGAGGAACGCGCCCTACTTCCTGCCATTCGTGCGGCCCGCTCTCGATGAGCATGCCTTCGGTGGTCTAGCCGACGGCCTCGAACTCCAGGTCGACACCTGGGGTGACGACGCCTGGGCACGCGGCGCTGCCGGCCTGGCGGCGGCGCGCTTCTTACAGGTAGCCACCGTGCCCCTCCAAGTGGCACGGCTACACATGGGTAGCGCGTCATGACGCGCTCAGTACAAGGCGAGTACCTTCCGGCCACGAGGCTGGCGAAGGCATAGGAGGCAGGCATGCGCAAGGTTGCAAGACTATTGGC
>JBIQMD010000390.1:0-2451 GCA_044463725.1 Truepera radiovictrix | reverse complement strand
GTGGGCGGTAAGACCCGCGAGTTCGTCGCGTGGGCGAAGTCCCACGGCTTCGAAGGCAACGAGCGCGTGCTCCTCGTTACGGACGACGAGCTCGTGCGCCGCGCTGCACGCAACTTGCCCTGGATCGACGTTCTCGCAACGGCAGGCCTGAACGTCTACGACGTGCTGCGCGCCGACCGCGTGATCGCCGACGCCAAGCTGTTCGACGGCGCCGAGGAGCAGGCATGAACCCGCACGACGTGATCTTCGCGCCCGTTCTCAGTGAGAAGGCCGTTAGCGCCATCGCAACGGGCAAGTACTCCTTCTACGTCCACCCGCACGCGAACCGCGTTCAGATCCGCGAGGCCATCGAGACGGTGTTCAAGGTCGACGTGACCAAGATCAACCTGATCAATGTCCAAGGCAAGATCAAGCGCTTAGGTCGCTTCGCAGGCCGCCGCCCAGAGCGGAAGAAGGCCATCGTCACTCTCAAGGCCGGGCAGCGCATCGAGCAGCTCGAGGGCCTCTCTTAAAGGAGGAGGGATAGGCTATGTCTACCAAGAGTTATCGCCCGTACACCCCCTCCCGTCGCACCATGACGACTTCGGACTTCGCGGAAGTCACGCGCGACACGCCAGAGAAGTCATTGATCCGCCCGATCAAGAAGTCCGGTGGCCGCAACCATCACGGGCGCATCACCTCGCGTTTCCGCGGCGGTGGCCACAAGCGCCGCTACCGGCTGATCGACTTCAGGCGCCGCGACAAGGAAGGCGTGCCAGCCAAGGTCGCCGCCATCGAGTACGACCCGAACCGTAGCTCGAACATCGCGTTGCTGCACTATCGCGACGGCGAGAAGCGCTACATCCTCGCCCCAGACAAGCTCACCGTCGGCAGCCTCGTCGTCAGCGGTGCAGAGTCAGAGCCCGTGCTCGGCAACGCAATGCCGCTGCGCTTCATCCCGATCGGCGCGGTCGTCCACGCCGTCGAGCTGCAGCCAGGCAAGGGCGCTCAGCTGGCCCGCTCGGCTGGCACGAGCATCCAGATCCAGGGCCGCGACGGCGTGTACGTCACGCTGCGTCTCCCATCTGGTGAGCTGCGCAAGGTGCACGGCGAGTGCTACGCCACCATGGGTGGCGTCGGCAACAGCGAGCACAAGAACATCGTCATCGGTAAGGCAGGTCGCAGCCGCTGGCTCGGCCGCAAGCCACACCAGCGCGGTCGCGCCATGAACCCGGTCGACCACCCGCACGGTGGTGGCGAAGGACGTTCGACGAGTGGCCGCCCGCCGGTCAGCCCCTGGGGCCAACAGGCCAAGGGTCTCAGGACGCGCAACAAGCGCAAGGGTTCTAGCCGCTTCATCGTGCGGCGCCGGAAGGGGAGCTGATCATGGCCCGCAGCCTTAAGAAGGGCCCGTTCGTCGACGGTCACCTGCTCGACAAGATCGACGCCGCCAACGTCTCCGGTGACCGCCGCGTCATCAAGACGTGGAGCCGCCGTAGCACCGTCGTGCCCGAGATGGTCGGCCACACGATCGGCGTTTACAACGGGCGTCAGCACGTGCCCGTGTTCGTTCAGGAGACCATGGTTGGGCATAAGTTGGGCGAGTTCTCGCCGACGCGCTCGTTCCGTGGCCACTCCGGCTCGCGGAAGGACTGACCATGGCGCAGCAAGCCAAGGCCTCCCTCCGTCAACTTCGCGTCACCGCACGTAAGACGCGCCTCGTCGCCGACCTCATCCGTGGCAAGAACGTAAGCGCCGCCGAGGACATCCTGCGCTACACCGATAAGCGCTCCGCCCTACCCATGCTCAAGGTGCTCCAGAGCGCGAAAGCGAACGCCGTGAACAATCACGACATGTTCGAGGACGGCCTCTTCGTCAAGGCCATCGAGGTCGATGAAGGTCCGACGCTCAAGCGCTTCCTGCCCCGCGCCCGCGGTCGTGCAGACCTCCTGCGCAAGCGCACCTGCAGCATCTCGATCACCCTGGAGGAACGCAGTGGGAAATAAGATCAACCCCGTCGGCTTCCGGCTCGGCGTGAACAAGGACGCATCGGCGCACTGGTACGCCTCGCCTGCCGACTACCCACGCCTCCTGCAAGAAGACGAGCTCATCCGCGCCACCGTCATGAAGGACGTCGGTCACTCCGGCGTTTCCCGTATCGACATCGAGCGCGCGGCGCACAACATCAACGTGACCATCCACACGGCCAAGCCGGGCGTGGTCATCGGTCGCGGCGGTGAGGCCATCAAGGCACTGCGCATCAAGCTCAGCGCCAAGATCCCAGGCACCATCGGCGTCAACGTGCAAGAGGTCTCGAACCCCAACACGAACGCCGCTCTCATCGCGCAGCGCATCGCGGAGCAGCTCGAACGGCGCTTCGCCTTCCGCCGCGCCATGAAGCAAGCCGTTCAGCGCACCATGGAGTCTGGCGCTCGCGGTGTCAAGATCCGCTGCTCCGGCCGCCTCGGTGGC
>JBIQMD010000389.1:0-2458 GCA_044463725.1 Truepera radiovictrix | reverse complement strand
CCATGCGGCCGAGGCCGACGCGTATCTGATCGGCGACGAGCTCGCCGACGGTGCGGATGCGGCGGTTGCCGAGGTGGTCGATGTCGTCTTCCGAGTAGCCTTCGTCGCCGGCCTGCAGGCGCACGAGGTACTGAAGGGTTGGAACGAGGCCGTAATCGATGAAGCGCCCGTCCTCGAACCCGAGAAGGGTGTTGGAGGTGAAGTCGAGGCCGAGCTTGCTGTTCATCTTGAAGCGGCCTGCGTCACCGAGGTCGTAGCGGCGCGGGTCAGCGAGAAGCCCGAAGAGGTACTGCGTTGCCTTGTCGACCTTAGGCGGGTCGCCTGGGCGCAGGACCGTGAACAGGCGCAGGAGCGCTTCGTCAGGCGCGATGCCTGGTGAGGCTTCGTTCTCCAGCGTCGCGTCGATGAGGCTCTCGTGGCCAGCGAACAGCTCGCGGATCTGAGCGTCTCCGTAGCCAAGTACACGCAGGAGGAGGGTGAAGTGGAACTTGCGCTTGTTCACCTTCATCCAGAGGACCTGCGAGTTGTCGAACTCAACTTCGATCCATGGGCCGCGCTTCGGCATCGGGATGATGCTCGCCGTGTAGCGCATCTGGTTCACGCCCGTCATGGCGCCAGTGAAGTAGACGCCTGGGCTGCGGTGGATCTGGGAGACGATGACGCGGTCTGCCCCGTTGATGATGAAGGAGCCGTCCTCCGTCATGAGTGGCAGGTCGCCTAGGAAGACCTCGTCTTCCTTGATGAGACCGGTGTCCTTGTGCACGAGCTGCAACTTCGCGAAGAGACCCGCATGGTAGGTGAGGTCCTTCTCGCGGCACTCGTCTGGGCCGTACTCTGGCTCATCGAGGCGGTACTCGAGGAAGTCGAGCACCAAGTCGGTCTGGCGTCCGCGCTCGGTCTCGTCGATCGGGAACACCTCGCGGAACGCTGCTTGCAGGCCAGCATCTTCGCGCTCATGAGCGCTGCGTCCTTGCTGGAGCAGGTTGTTGTACGAGGTGATCTGGATGTTGGTCAGGTTCGGCAGTTCTATGACTTCTTTGATCCTGCCGAAGTTC
The DNA here is from genome assembly GCA_044463725.1 of Truepera radiovictrix. GTDB lineage: Bacteria > Deinococcota > Deinococci > Deinococcales > Trueperaceae > JAAYYF01. The sequence goes on along the minus strand of JBIQMD010000389.1, from coordinate 1,403 downwards.
CGGATCTCGCGCATCTTCATCCCTTCGTTTTAGGCCGGGGCTGGCGCTTACTGCGCAGCTCTTGGGCGACGATGCCGGGGCGCGCGTCTCGCGCCGTACGGCTCCGTTCGCTCAGGAGTTGCATGTTCGGGTGTGGCTGTGCGTAATATGCGACTAAGCGAACCGCTCCACCGAGCACCCGTCTGGCGCGTACAGTGGTGGTTGCTTGAATAGACACGACGTGACGGGCCACGACGGTACGCGACCAGGTCGGCCGCTGCTCGTGGCGTTCACTTAGCAAAATAAGTTCCAACAGCTCAATCGTCAGGCCTCCCGGCGACCTCGTATTGTAGCAGTAGCCCGAAGCAGTTTGGCTAGCGCTGCGCTACAACCTTGCATTTTCGTTCCGTTTGCTCCCCCCATGGGTTTGGCGGCGCCATTGAACCGAGGCGCCGCCCGCCCATCTGTGCCGCGTCAGCGGCTGGCATCCTGGTACCCAGCGGTAGTGCGCCGCCCGTTAGGCCGCGCACAACTGCGGGCTTACTTGACCTCGACCTCGGCGCCCGCGGCTTCGAGCTTGGCCTTGACGTCAGCGGCTTCTTCCTTGCTGACGGATTCACGTACGGCGCCGCCGGCTTCGACCAGGTCCTTGGCTTCCTTGAGCCCGAGGCTGGTGATGGCGCGGACTTCCTTGATGACGCTGAGCTTCTTGTCGCCAGTCGTCGGCTTGATGCTGACGGTGAACTCCGTCTGCTCTTCGACGGCGGCAGTTTCGACCGGCGCGCCCATCATCATGCCAACGGGCATGGCGGCGGCGGCTTCAACGCCCCAGGCCTCCTTGAGGCCGTCAACGAGGTCTACTAGTTCCAGCACGGTCAAGCCGCCGAGCTGCTCAATCAAAGCTTGCTTATCGAATGCCATTCTCAGTTACCTCCATCTTTCTGTTTGTCTACGTAGTTGTTCATCACGGTGACCAGGTTCCGCTGTGGACCTTCGAGCACGCCAACGAGCTGCTGGAGTGGCGCGGATAGCACGCCGACCAACTGGCTCTGTACCTGCTTCTTCGAAGGCAGTTTGGCGATGCGCACGAGCGCATCCTCGCCGAGGAAGCCTCCCTCGAGGCGGCCGCCCTTGGACTTGGGCAGCTCCTTCGGGTGGGCTTTGGCGAACTCGGTGATGGCCTTGATCGGGGCCACTACCTCGTCGCCTACGAGGATCAGGGCCGTAGGCCCTTGCAGCGTCGCGTCGTAACCCTCGATGCCTTGCTCCTTGAGCACGACGTTGATGAGGGTGTTCTTTGCGACGAGCATCTTCCCGCCGGCTTCACGCACTACTGCGCGCAGCCGACCGAGATCGCCAGCGGAGAGCCCCTGGTAATCCACCAAGAAGAACGTCTTGGCATCGCCGAGTTGCTCTCGCAAGTG
>JBIQMD010000388.1:0-2464 GCA_044463725.1 Truepera radiovictrix | reverse complement strand
GAGCACTTCTTCTCGAACCCGCACGAGGCTCGCACGAGGGCGTTCCTCTCCAAGATCCTGTGAGGCCAGCGTGGCCGCGCGGTATGTCACACCTGTTGGCTACCGATGGAACCTAGACTGACGACATGATGCGAACTTGTGGCAGCGCGCAATGACCGACGCCAACGGTAGCCGCGGCATCCGGATAGCAGACGTCCTGCGCAACATCGTGGTGAAGGGCGCTTCCGACATCCACCTGCAGGCCGGTGCCCCTCCTTTCATGCGGATCGACGGTGAGCTTTACCCGTTCGAGGGCGTCCCTACCCTCACGCCTGAGCAGACCGAGCAGATCGCCCTCGCAATGATGAGCGAGACGCAACGCGAACTCTTCAGGCACAGGCACGAAGTCGACTTCGCGTTCACCATCCCGAACGTGGCGCGGTTCCGCTGCAACGTGCTGCGCCAACGCGGCTCGGTTGGCGTGGTCATGCGCGTCATACGCGATGCCATCCCCAGCTTCGAGTCTCTCGGGTTGCCTGGAGGCGTCGTCACGGACCTTGCTAGTCAGCCGCGCGGCCTCGTGCTCGTCACGGGCCCGACCGGCTCCGGTAAGACGACGACCTTGGCCGCCATGGTCGACTTCATCAACCGCCGCTTCGCACGCAACATCATCACGGTTGAGGACCCCATCGAGATCCTCCACCGCAACCAGAAGAGCCTCGTCATCCAGCGTGAGATCGGGCTCGACACGGCCGACTTCGTTGGCGCCCTCAAGTTCGCCATGCGCCAAGACCCAGACGTGATCATGGTCGGTGAGATGCGTGACAAGGAGACCGTCGAGGCGGCGATCTCCGCCGCGCAGACCGGCCACTTGGTGTTCAGCACGCTGCACACGCTCGACACCATCAGGACCGTCAACCGCATCATCGACTTCTTCCCGCCGCACGAACGCGATCAGATCCGCATCCTGCTAGCTGAGTCGCTGCTCGGCATCCTTAGCCAGCGCCTCCTCGGCAGTTCGGACGACTCCGGCCGCGTGCTCGCGCTCGAGGTGCTCGTCAACACGCCGCTCATCCGCGATTACATCAAGGACGAGGAGAAGACGCCGCTCATCAAGGAAGCGCTCATGCAGGACAACCTGCGCGGCATGCAGACCTTCGATCAGCACCTCGTCGAGCTGTACTTGGCTGGGCGCATAACCATGGAGGACGCCACCTTCACGGCCACCAGCCCGCACGAGTTCCGCCTGATGGTCACGCAGCGCCAGGGCGGCATCGGCATGGACGAACACGATGAGGTGAGTAGCCTTCACAAGTCGCGCTCTGGTTACGGGCGCTAGCCTACGTGCTGCTGGTCGGCCTCCCATGGGTCGGGCAGTCGCTTGCCCCTAGCGCGCAGGAGCGGCCGAACGAGGCCAGCTAGGTAGAGGGAGCCCGCTATGAGCACGGTGCGCGGTTCCACCGTGCTGGCGGCCGTTGTCAAAGCTAGGTCGAGGGCCGCTTCCGTGTTCGCAACGAAGGTGCTCGCGCCAAGGTGAGGTGGCGCGCCTTCGCCATGCGCCGCCTCCGTGACGATGACCTTGGAAGCGCCTTCCACTAGCGCCTGCATGACCTTCGCCCCCTGCTTGCGGGCGAGCGATCCGAACACGAGCACGTAGCCGGCCGGTAGCTCTGCGACTAGTCTGCGTGCCGCAGCGGGATCGTGCGCACCGTCGAGCACCACGAGAACGTCGGCCTTGCCGGCACTCGGCCCAGGCAAGCTGAAGCGCTCAAGCCGCGCTGGCAGGGAAGGTGCCCGCAGCCCGGCTGCTACGGCGGCCTCGTCGGCGCCGAGCAACCTCAACCCAGCCGCGGCCAGGCGTGCGTTGGCGCGGCGGTTCGCTTGGTTTATGCCGCTAGTTGAACCCGGGTGCGCCAGCGTGGCGGCGATAGCCGGGGGCAGCGTGAAGATGTTGGGCCGCGCGTCGTCGGCGCTCGGGGCATCTAGGTGGAGCGGCGCGCCTACCGCCATGGCTGCCTCCTCGACGATGGCCACGACCTCTGGCTGCACTGCACCGCACACGATCGGTACGCATGGGCGGAAGGCGCCGACCTTGTCGCGGGCGATGGCTTCCAGGGTCGGGCCGAGCGCGTCGAGGTGATCGAGATCGACGTTGGTTAGCACGATGAGGCTGACGGGACTAACGGCGCGCGTGGCGTCGTGACCACCGCCGACGCCGGCCTCTAGAACGCAGGCGCTTGCGCCAGCCTTTGCGAACTCGCTTAGTGCCAACGCCAACGTCCACTCGAAGAACGCTGGCCTGGTGTTCTCGCCGAAGGGCCAGGCCTCGTCTAGCGCGCGGGCGGTCGCCACGAACTCCACGACGGCCTCGCGCGTTACGGGCTTGCCGTAAACTGAGATGCGCTCCTCGAACGCCTCGACGTGCGGGGAGAGGAAGCGCCCAGCTCGCAGGCCGCTTGCCGTGAGCCCGCTAGCGATCATGTTA
>JBIQMD010000387.1:0-2464 GCA_044463725.1 Truepera radiovictrix | reverse complement strand
GTTCCTCACGCAGCCTGCCTCGGCAGGCGCTGGTTCTGAAGGTACTCCATCTCGACCTCGATGGGTGGCCGGTAGCCGAGCTCGCCGTGCAAGCGCTCGCGGTTGAACCACGCCACCCACCTGGCGGTGGCGGTCTCGAGCCCCTGGCGGGAGTCCCAGCCTATGGCGCGGCGGTCGACCAGCTCGCTCTCATACAGCCCGATGGTGCTCTCCATCAGGGCGTTGATTCTCCAATAGTTGTCAACTCCTCAAGCGGCGACCTCCGTGGGGAGTTGGGGTGAGCGGAAAAGCTTGTAGACCTCTCTGATTATGTAGCGTTTCAGGCAGCGGATGATGTCGCGTTTGCTCTTGCCTTCGGCGGTGCGGCGCGCCACGTAGGCGATGGTCGGCTCGTGGAAGCGCATCCTGACGATAACGGTGCGGTAGATGGCGGCGTTCAGTTGGCGGTGGCCGCCGTAGTTGATTCTGTACCTGCCCGTCGTCTGACCGGATGAGGCGGGAATAGGGCTGATGCCGGCGAGCTTCGCCAGCGCGGCTTCCGAGTGGATGCGTTCCACGTTATCCCCCACCACGATGAGGATCTCTGCAGCGGTATCGACGCCGATTCCGTGCGCTCGCAGCAGTTGCGGTGCGGCTCGATCGACGAGCTCTGCGATCAGCTTTCCGAGCTCACGGGCTTCGCCGTCTAGGCTCAGCCATCTCGAGCCAGGGCGCGCAGCGCATGGCGATTCGCATCCCCGGGCGTTTCGAGGCTGGCTGGTGACAGGTTCGCGAGGTAGCGAGCGAGCTTTATCTGCGTCATGCGCGCGGACTCCTGGCGCAGTTCATCGGCCGCGTGCGCCAGCAGCGCTTTCATAGTCACCATCGCAGCCGCACTGCCTTTCACGGCGGTGTCGTGCGCCGCCTTCAGTTGCCGGATCATCTCGGCGTTCCCATCGGCGGTCTTGGGAACGGCGCTAGCGAAGCCGGAGAGCACGGCGCGAGCGGCGTTCTCGGCGTCCAGCGTGTCCGATATGCCGTTCATGCGGCGCAACCGCCGGGCGGGGCGGTTCACCTCGATCACCTGTTGATCAGAGCGTCGCAGGAACGATGTCAAGGCGGCACCGTAGGAGCCGGTTCCCTCGATGCCGAACGCGATGACCCGCCCGAAGGACGCCGCCCACTGAAGGAGTTGCTGGTACCCACTCTGCTCGGTAACGATAGTCAACGTAGCTAGGGCGTCACCCGTCATGCTCACGACCGCGGCTACGTGCACGTGTTTGTGTGTATCGACGCCGACCACCACGTCCTGCCGACCTGCTCTCCTGGGGTTGACCTCTCGCATGGTTTTGGCCTCCTCGCGCCGCTAGAATGGCTCGCGCTGCCTTAGGCGGGAGGACAGGACTGTCATGGGGAACCACATCACGGTGGCCCAGGCTCCTATCAAGTCACGCCCGCCTAAGCAGCAGCGCCTGCTGCTGCCCAGCAGGGCGGCCGACAGATCAACGCCAAGGCACCGAGTCGGGCCAATCGTGAGCAAGGGTCAGGCCGCCTGCCAGGACTTCCGAAGCCTAGTACGCCTACCAGGACCCGACAGGAACAGACTGACAGTCGTGCGCGGCGCCGACGCGGCCGATGCTGCCGTCCATGCCGTGATCGAGCAGCTTCTGGGCGCACTGCACCAGCAGCACCCGCAAGGCGGAATCGCCCTGCTTGGTTATGCCCTTCTTCTCATCGCGGGCGCCCGATAGCCGGCGGCCGGGCACCAAGCCAAGGTAAGAGCCGACGATCCGACTGGACTCAAAGCGCCGCGGATCCTCCAGCGTCAGGATAAACGTCAGGGCGGTAATCAACCCTACGCCCGGCACTTGCGTCAGCAACGCCACCTTGGGGTACTCGCGAGCTGCCAGCTCCTTTGTCGCCTCCTCCAGCGCACCGATCTGAGCTGTGATGCCGTCCAGTACGGTCAGCGCTGGTAGCACGGAACCCGCCAGCTCTTAAGGCAGCACCTTGCGAGCCAGGATCGGGAAGTGCGCCGCGCTGCCCGGCGGCGTGCTGTGCCAGAATGACTTGAACACGCCCCGCACGTGATTTATTAGTATCGTCCGCGCCCGCACCAGGGTGGAGCGTGAACGCAGCGGCGCCAACCCTGAACCCATCTTTAAGCGCGTGATGGAGAAGCGCGCGCCAGCTGCCCGGCGCGCGCCTCATAGACTCAATCAACGACTCTCAGTGCTTCGGCCGCGAAGTCTCCCCAGTGGAAGCCGGCAGCACGGGCAACTGCAGCGCGTAGGCAGGGATCTCGCCCTCGAGCGTGGCGTAGAAAGCCATGAGCGCGTCGAGGTCCTCTTCGGTCAGTTCGCGGCCGAGCTGCACGCGGGCCATGATCTGCGTCGCATCGCGCAGGTCCCAGACGGAGCCGTCGTGGAAGTACGGGTAGGTGCGGGTGATGTTGCGCAGGGTCGGGACCTTGAAGATGTACAGG
>JBIQMD010000386.1:0-2467 GCA_044463725.1 Truepera radiovictrix | reverse complement strand
GTTGAAGCCGCCGGAGTCGCCAGCGAGCCCGCTCGGGTCGAACGACAAGTGCGGCCTGCCAGACAGGTCGAGCACGACATGCGCGAGCGTCTCATCCATCGGCACGAAGGCGCTGCCGTAGCGTTCGATGCCCTTACGGTCCCCTAACGCCTGCGCGACCGCCTGACCAATGACAATCCCACAGTCTTCCGCGAGGTGGTGCACGTCGATGTGCAGGTCACCCGTCGCCTCGACGGCGAGGTCGAAGCGGCCGTGGCGCACGAGCATGTCGAGAAGGTGATCGAGGAAGCCGTGGCCCGTTGCTGCCCCGATCGTGGCGCCGTGGGCGGCGTCGAGGTCGAGAGTCACCTTGATCTGCGTCTCGCTCGTTACGCGCGAGACTTGGCTAGTGCGGCTCATCTTGCTCCTCCGTCCACCAGTGACTCCGGTTCGGTTGCCGCGCGGCAGGCTGCGATGAAGGCATCGTTCTCGCTACTGCTGCCAACCGACACGCGCAGGCAGCCTGCGGCGCCTGGCAGGTGGTCCTGGCGCCTTATGACAATGCCTGCGGCCAGCAGGCGTTCGTAGAGGCCAGCGGGGTCGGTGGTGCGGAACAGCACGAAGTTGGCCTCAGACGGGAACGGCTGAACTCCGGGCATCTCCGCCAGCGCCGCCATGATGCGCGAACGTTCGTCTCTGACGTGCCGCACGCGAGCGCTTACGAGCGCCTCCTCGTCTAGGAGCGTGCTTGCCACGGCGACCTGCCATGGGTTGACGCTGAAGGGCAGCAGCGCCTTCCTGACTTCCTGCGCGACCGCCGGGTGGGCCAGGGCGTAACCAACGCGGGCGCCAGCCAGGCCGAACGCCTTGCTGAAGGTCCTCAGGATCACGGCGTTCGGGTAGCGGGCGACGAGCGCCTCGAGGTTAGCGCCTGCGAACTCGGCGTACGCCTCGTCGATGACGACCAGGGTCTGGTCGGCGCCCGCTTCGATCAGCTCCTCGATCTGCGCTGCGCTGAAGAGGTTGCCGGTTGGAGCGGCAGGGTTGGCCAAGAAGAGGACCCCGGGACCGCCCGCCATGGCGGCTTTCAGCTCACTGGACGGAAGCGAGAAGTCGCGGCCCAGCGGAGCCTCGATCAGCTGCGCTTCCAGCAGGCGCGCTTGTGCGGCGTACACCGCAAAGCTTGGAGCAACGGTTATCACCTTGCGGCCTAGACCCGCCACGATGGTAAGCGCCTGGATGAGGGTGTTGGACCCGTTAGCCACCACCACGCCGCCTGCTGGCCACTCGTGCTTGGCGGCCAGCCGACCTTCGAGCCTGACGGGGGAGAGGTCGGGGTAGCGGTTCCATGCCACGCCGGCCAACTGCTGCATGACCCGCTCCTTGATCAGCTCAGGAACGTCGTCTGGACTCTCGTTCTGGTCGAGCTTGATGGGTTCGGGGTGCGGAGTGAAATGGTAGGGCGCGAGCGCCTTTACGGCGTTCCTAATCGTCATGGGTCCCATGCTAGCGCGTAGCCAATGGGGCCGCTTGGCGCTTACGCGCGGCGCGGCCCCAGGTGTGAGGTGGCGGGTTGGTTAGTAGACGCGAGCTATTGGCCCATGCGGTCGCGCACGTCCGAGATGAGCCCGTCGGTCATGGCAGTCAGGCTTGGGTCGAGACGGCCGGCTTCCGTGAACTCGGCGATGGATTCATCGAAGCGCTGGATGGCGTAGTACACGATCCCGAGGTTCAGATGCGCTTGCGCGTTGTCGGCGTTGGCCGCGACGGCGCGGCGCAGGTAGTCGAGCGCGAGGTCGAAGCGCCCGAGTTCGATCTGGGAGTAGCCGAGGTTGTTGAGTACGATGTCCGAGTCCGGGTAGCTCTCGAGTGCGGCCTCGTAGTTGAGAATCGCCCCGCGCGTGTCGCCGCTGAACTGCTTGGCGTAACCGAGGTAGAAGGACGCCAGGCCGGTAGCCTGCAGCTCGTTCGAGCGCTCGAAGGCGCTCACTGCCGCGGCGTAGTCCCTCACGTCTAGGGCGTAGAGGCCCTGCTGGAAAGCAACGCCGGCTTCCTCCTCGAAGGCAACGTCGCCGCCGCCAGTGAGTTGCCTTTGCTCGCCGAGTAGGTCGAGGCTGCGCTGCGCCAGCACTTGCCCTGGTTCTAGTTCGAGTGAGCGCTGCAGCGCCTTCTCGCCCTCCTCCAAGCGACCGACGCGCACGAGCGCCGTCCCGTAGAGGGCCTGGAGCTCGGCGTCATCTGGGCTGGCGGCCACCAGCGGCTCGATGATCTGCAGGGCGCCGTTGGCGCGGCCGGCGGCCAAGTAGAGTTCGGCCAGGCTGCGGTCTACGTTGGCGCCGCTGCCGCGCAACGCCTCGAAGGTGCGGCGCGCACCGTCGAGGTCCGACCACCCGGTCCCGGACACGACGCACCATCCGACGGCGTTCTTCATCCGCTGGACCGCGTCGAGCGCCGAGCGGAGGCTCGGGAACGTCCACGAGAGGAGGCC
>JBIQMD010000385.1:0-2479 GCA_044463725.1 Truepera radiovictrix | reverse complement strand
GTGCACGTCCACGCCCTGCGCGCAGGCGACGTGCTCATCGAACTCCTCGCTCCAGTGAGCGACCAAGGGGCGGTGGCGCGCTTCCTCGCTAAACGCGGCCCCGGCCTTCACCACTTGGCGTTCCGCGTGGCTGACCTGGACGCCGAGATCGTCCGGCTGCAGGGCGATGGCGTACCTCTGATAGATGCAACGCCGCGGCCTGGCATCCACGGCACCAGGGTCGTGTTCATCCACCCCCGCTTCGCTGACGGGGTGCTTGTCGAGCTAGTCGAACACCCGAACACCTGATGGCGGCAAGCCCGCCTAACGCCAAGGCGCGCCCATGGCGCGAGCGGCCGGCGTGGCTGCGTTGGGTCGGTTGGTGCGCTGCCGTGTTGTGGGCAGCGTTCCTCTTCCTGCAGTCGAGTTCATCAACCGCCGGTTCGTTCCTCGCGGCGTTTCCGCCAGGCAGCGACAAGGTCGTTCACGCAGGCGCGTTCGGTTTCCTAGGAGCCCTCGTGACGTTGGCAAGCGGCAATCCCCTGCTGGGCGTCGCACTCGCGTTCGGTTACGGCGCCAGCGACGAGATCCACCAATGGTTCGTGCCCGAGCGCGCCTCTGACGTCCTCGACCTGCTCGCAGACACGATCGGCGGGGCGCTCGGCGCGTTCTGCGTGGAGTTCCTGGCGCGCCGACGTCACCACAGGTCATTACAATGACGGCATGAACGCAGATAACCACAGCTCCCGCGGCCCTCGCCTCGTGTTCGTCGGTGCCGGCCGGATGGGAGGGGCGGTCCTGCAAGGTGCGCTGGCGGCGGGCGCCCTCAAGCAAGACGAGGTGGCCATCTTCCACCCCAACCCTAGGCGCCTTGCCGAACTAACGGAACGCTTCGGAGTGGCCGGCGTCGACGACGCTGGCCTTCACGATGCGCAGCACGTGCTCCTGGCCGTCAAGCCGCAGTCGTTCGCGAAAGTTGCTCCCATCGTGGCGCAGCGCCACGCCTCCTTCATCTCGCTGATGGCTGGCGTAACAGCCGAAACCATCGCGCGGCGCGTCGGGTCCATGCGCGTCATCCGCGCCATGCCGAACTTGGGCGCGGGCCTCGGCGTTGCGGCAACCGCACTCACCTGGCTGCCCGAGGCAACCGCCGACGACGTCGCCCTCGCCCGCCGCCTTTTCGGCGCGGTAGGGCGCGTTTACGACCTACGCGAGGAACTCTTCGACGCGTTCACCGGCATGGCCGGCTCTGGCCCGGCATACGTAGCGGTGATGGCGGAGGCGTTAGCCGACGGCGGCGTGCGCGTCGGCCTAGACCGGTCGCTGGCGCGCGACGTTGCACGGCAAGTCCTCCTCGCCTCGGCGAAGCTGCTCGAGACGCGCCACCCGAGTGAACTCAAGGACGAGGTCTCGTCGGCAGGCGGTACGGCCATCGCGGGAGTGCGAACGCTCGAGCGGCACCGCCTGCGTTTCGCACTCATCGACGCCATCGAGGAAGCAACACGCCGAGCAGGCGAACTGAGCAGCGAGGGCGACAGATGAAGCCGCACCTCGCCGCACTACTCTTCGCGCTGCTGGTCGGCGCCGCCGCTTCGGCGCAGAGCTACTACCCCGCGGCTGCTGGTTACAGCTGGACGTACTCGTCAGGCGAGACGCAGTCCATGACTGGCCCGCGCGATCTGCAGGGCCGCAGCGTGATGGTTCTAACGCATTACCTCGAGGGCGTGCCCGTCTCTGAGGACTACCTCGCTTACGGGGCCGATGGCGTGATCAGCTACGGCTCGGCGTCCGGCGGGCAGCTCTTCCCTTACGACCCGCCGATCCTCGTCTACCCGGCCGAACCTCTCGCGCCTGGCAGCAAGTGGACGAGCACGACACAACTCCCCGGTTTTAGCCTCACCCTCGACTCTGAGGTCGTCGGCCTGCGCGGGGTAGCGACGCAAGCTGGGCGCTTCAACGCACTTCTCATCCGCCAGACGACGCTGACGAGCAATGGCGGGCAGACGCTGCTTGACATCTACTTCGTTCCTACGGTCGGCATCGTGCGCTTCGTAACGCAAGACGGCACGACCATCGACTTGATCGAGAAGAGCTTCTAGGCCCCCTGCGGCACGACGCGACGCCACAACTCGTCGAACGTGCCAGCAACCAACGCCTCGCGAATGTCTTGCATGAGGCGAGCCATGAACCGCAGGTTGTGAATGGTTGCGAGTTGCGGTCCTAGCGCCTCGCCCGCCTTGAAGAGGTGGCGCATGTAGGCGCGGGTGAAGGTGCGGCAGGTGTAGCAGTCGCAGCCGCTCTGCACGGGGCCGAGGTCGTCCTTGAAGCGTGCGTTGATGATGTTGAGGCGGCCGTTGTGCCCACCCTCACCCAAGTCCGGGCGCACTAGTAGCGTGCCGGTGCGAGCGTTGCGCGTAGGCATGACGCAGTCGAAGGTATCTATGCCGCGCGCAACGGCCTCGAAGATACTCGGAACGTCACCTATGCCTAGCAGGTGTCT
>JBIQMD010000384.1:0-2487 GCA_044463725.1 Truepera radiovictrix | reverse complement strand
GATGGCCGCGCCGGCCGCTGGCGGGATGTGCGAAGCGATCGGCGAGGCTACCGAGAAGATGTTCAGCTCCTTGGAGGCCGCGTGGTACGGCATCTGTCGACCGCGGCTCGGGTCGGCGAGCGTGCCCATCGCCTGGGCGATGAACTCTACCGGCGGCAAGCCGACGGCGAGGACGAGCGTTACGTCTCTGTAGTAGGGGAAGAGCCAATCGAAGCCTGGCTTCATGGCGTGCGCGATGCCGACCTGGGCGGCCTCATGGCCCGCGCTTGGGGCAACGAAGCTAACGCGCCCTTGGCGCTGGAGCCGGCCGAGGCGCTCGTCAAGCATGCGGCCAAGCAGCATCTGGCGGTACATCTCCAACAACTGGTCCGTTGCGAGATCGAGATCGAACGGGGCGATCCACTCGCCGGACTCGCTGATGACGGAGATCGGCTCATCCGTGAACGGCTGGAAGAGCTGGGACTCGAGGATCATACGGACCTCCCTTCGTTCGTGTTCTGCTCTTGCGCGTACTGTGAGCGCCTTTGGCAAGTGAACGCCCCGACGCTAGCAGCCGGGGCGAACGCGCGCGTGGCGCGGTGTGGCATGACGATACCTAGTAGGACGCTAGTGGCGCCAGCGTTTCTGGCTTTCGCGTGGTGGCTGGTGGCTTGGTACTTGGCCATGTCCGGTTCCCGTTTGCGGCTTCCGTACGGCGACCGTTGCCCTGGCCGCCCGGCCCGGTTGACCGGCGGTCGCGCTCCGGTCGTTCCTTCGAGCGTCGACCGCACCATACCACCCGTTGCACGCCCCCGCCGTAGCAGACTTCCCACCGCGTAAACCACGCTGGCACCGCACCCAACACGGCAGCCAGCTCATTAGAGTGGTATGAGAGGGCTATGCCTCGCGCGGTTCAGGCGCCACTCTCAGCCGGTCGTCGTTCAGGGGCGCACAGATGCCTCCATTAGCCAATGCACTTCTCGCCCTAGCCACGCTGGCTGGGCTCATCTTGCTCGCGACGCTCGTAGCGAGCAGCGCCTGGTTGTGGCTGCTACTGGCAGGCGTCATCTTCCTGTTCTTCTACGCCCGCAACCGCACCTACGCCGCTCTGGTCGTCGGGGCGCCGCTCGTCGGCGCGGCGGTCGGCATCCTGCTCGAAGTGGCGTTGCGCTGGGAGGGCGCGTTCCTCGTCAGCATCGGCGCCGCTGCACTCATGATCGAGGCGACTGAGGAGCGGCCTAGCCACTGGGCCTTCATCGTCGGGGCTGCTTTCGTTGGCATCGGCGCGGTCGTGACGTTAGCCGCCGCTGGCCCGCGGGGCTACTTGGCCGCCAGCCTCGTCGCGGCTGCCGCAACGGTTGCGGTGACGCTGCGCTGGCGCCGTTAGCCAACTAGCTGTCCTCGACCCCCTTGCGGCGCGCAACTACCGGGTAGACTTACCCTCGACTGAAGACCGCGGTAGCGGTCGGTCGCGCGCGTGACCATCCCGGCTAGCGAAGCCACCTCACCACGCGATCACGGTGCCGGACACCCACCCGGAAGAAAGGCAACGGCGTAAGGCGCCGCCGCTTCGACCGCACCGCCACCGTGTCACCCAACGATTAAGCGAAGGCGTTCCCCTCTGATCTCAGTCGAGCGCGCGCCTTCGGGAGAGACGGCGGAGGAAACATGGAGCAAACCATCAACCGGGGCCTCGACGGGGTCTACATCGACACGACAGGCGTCTGCTTCATCGACGGCGGTAAAGGGCAACTCGTCTACCGCGGTTACGACATCAAGGAGTTGGCCGACAAGGCGAGCTACGAGGAGGTCGTCTACCTGCTGTGGCACGGCGCCCTACCGAACAGCGAGCAGCTCGCGGCGTTCAAGGCCGAGATCGCGCCGCACTATCACGTGCCCGAGGCCATCTACGACCTCTACCGCACGCTGCCGCAGGGCCACTCGCCCATGCACGCCGTGCGTACGGCCGCCTCGATGCTCGGTTCGTACGACGAGAACCCGGACGGGGTCGATGACGCGAACGTGCGCCGCATCGGCACGCAACTCCTGGCGCAGTTCCCGACGCTCACCGCGGCTTACGAGCGCGTGCGGCGCGGCCTAGAACCCGTCGCCCCACGTTCAGACCTCAGCCTGGCTGGCAACTTCCTTTACACCCTCACTGGCGAGGTGCCGACCGAGGCAGCTACGCGCGTCATGGACGTTGCCCTCGTGCTGCACGCCGAGCACGGCTCCAACGCGAGCACCTTCGTTGCTCGCGCCACCGCCTCGACCCTCACGGACGTATACAGCGCCATCACCGCAGCCGTCGGCGCCCTGAAGGGCCCGCTACATGGCGGCGCGAACACGGCAGTAATGGCCGCGTTGGAGGCCATCGGCAGTATCGAGGGCGTCGAGCCGTACGTCATGGGCGTCCTCGCCAAACCGGGTGGGCGCGTCATGGGCTTCGGCCACCGCGTCTACAAGGTCCTAGACCCGCGCGCGCAAGTCCTCAAGGAAGTCAGCCGCAAA
>JBIQMD010000383.1:0-2501 GCA_044463725.1 Truepera radiovictrix | reverse complement strand
GAACCTGCACTTCATCGACATGGCCCGCGACTATGCAGACCGCATCATTGGCATGCGCGACGGCCTCGTCGTGTTCGACGGCACGCCTGACGAGGCAACGGACGCCGCCTTCGAGGACATCTACGGTCGACCCATCGACGACAAGGACCTCCGTGGTGTCTAGCTCGGAAGTCGTGCGCCCACAGGCCGCCGGGCGCCTCAAGAGCTGGAGCACGCTGGCGGCGCTTGCCGTGCTCATCGTGTTCGCCTTCAGGGCGACGAAGTTCAACTTGCCTGCGCTCTTCACGGGCGCGGCGGACTTCTTCCGCTTCTTCGGGCGCATGGCGCCAGACTTCACCGCGCTACCGCAGATCTGGGCGCCGCTACTGCAGACCATCCAGATCGCTTACGTCGCCACCGTAGTCGGCAGCCTCATCGCCATCCCTCTCATCTTCTTCGCATCGGCAAACACGGCGGTCGATCCCATCAGCATGTGGGTGGCTCGCACGCTGTTGACCATCCTGCGCAGCATCCCGGACCTCCTGTGGGCGGCGCTGTTCGTGGCCGTCCTCGGCCTTGGGGCGCTGCCTGGCGTGGTCGCTCTGACGCTCTTCTCCATCGGCGTGCTCGCCAAGCTCGGGTCGGAGACGGTCGAGTCGATCGATCCCGGCCCGCTCGAGGCGTTGCGGGCGGTCGGGGCGGGACGTAACCGCACCATCGTCTTCGCCGTCGTCCCGCAGGTAGCTGCCACCATGGTCTCCTTCATCCTCTACGTTTTCGAGATCAACGTGCGCGCCAGCGTGGTCATCGGCTTCGTCGGCGCCGGAGGCATCGGCGTACTGCTGCAGCGTTACCTGAACTTCTTCGACTACACCGGCCTAGGCGCCCTCATCGTCGTGATCTTCCTTGTCGTCCTCCTCATCGACGGGTTCAGCGTCTGGGCCCGCTCGCGGCTCATCTAGCGGCATGGTCAAAGCCGTGCATACTCCCCCAACCGACATCCCGCGCGCGCCAGCGAGCGTACGCCGCAACCGCAACCTCCTGATCGTCGGCGCGATCCTCCTCGTCGCCCTCTTCGTCATCGCGCTGGTGACGATGAACTTGCCGACCTGGTCGCGCGTCCTCAGCGGCCTGCAGCGCAACGCCTTGCCGCTGCTGCGCGGCCTCGTGCGACCAGAGACGAGCGTCTTCGAGCTCGCATGGAACTCGATGGTCACAACGTTCTTCATGGCCATCCTCGGTACCATCCTCGGCGCCGTCCTCGCCTTCCCGATGTCGTTCCTTGCGGCAGGCAACCTGTTGGGCGGCACGCGCTGGGCACTGCCCGGCAAGGCCGTGCTCGTGGCGGTGCGCACGTTCCCAGAGATCGTGCTGGCCGTTATCTTCGTGGCGGCAGCCGGTCCCGGCCCTACCGCAGGCATCATGGCGATGGGCATCCACTCGATCGGCTACCTCGGAAAGGTCTTCTCCGACGTCATCGAGGGCATCGATCAGGGCCCGATGGAGGCCATCAGGGCCGCAGGCGGTAACCAGCTCCACACCTTCCTCTTCGCGGTCGTGCCTCAAGTGCTTCCAGAGTTCGCGTCCAACGTGCTCTACCGCTTCGAGATCAACTTGCGTTCCGCCGCGGTGCTCGGCATGGTCGGGGCGGGCGGCATCGGCCTGCCACTCATCCAGCGACTGCAGTTCAGGCGCTGGGCCGAAGTGTCGATGTTCATCATCGTCATCGTGGTGTTCATCATCGTCGTCGACGCCATCAGTTCGAACATCCGGCGCCGCCTGGTCTGAGCGCCGCCACCCGCTACGCGCGCTGGGCCCTCGAATGGGTCCAGCGCGTGGCATGATCGGCGTGATGAGCGACTACCCGGAAGCCACCCGCGACAGCCTCCTCGACGCAGCCGCCGAGGTACTGCTAGCCACCGTCGCATCCGACAGAACTGGCATCGTCGCCTACTACCGCGAGATACTTGCTGCCGGCCGCTACCTCTACGACGCGCAGCGCAAGTACGCGCACAACGGCCTCGTCAGCGCCCTGTTCCAACGCACGGAAGCGCCAGACCACACCGCTAGCGAGGAACCACTTACGCGCGAGCGGCTCCTGATGCGCCTTGCTGAGGTCGGTGAGCTCGTCAAGGACGACGCCGAAGGCAACGAGTTCAAGGTCTTCCTCTACGACTTGGCGCGACACGTGTCTCGCGCATCTGGCGGCCTGTTCCGCCCGCGCGTAAGCGCGGGAGAGGCGGAGTTCCTAGCCGAGCTCAGACGCCTCCTCAAGATGCCAGAGCAGTAAGCATGCGGGCTCGTTGGGTATGGGGCCTCAGCATGGCCAGTTTCGTGCTGGCCGCCAGCACCGGCGCCTACTACCGTTTCTCCCTTATCTACCGCCTGCCAGGCGTGCTCGAGTACGTCAGGCACGCGCACTCGCACCTGATGTTCTTCTCGTGGATCACGCCGCCGCTAATGCTGCTGGTTGGCGCGCACTTGAGCAGCCGCGGGCTGCGGGCAAAGGGGTTCGGCCTCGC
>JBIQMD010000382.1:0-2501 GCA_044463725.1 Truepera radiovictrix | reverse complement strand
GGCGACCGAGTTCTGCCCCTGCGTCGCCGCCTATGACGGCGGCGATCCCGAGAACTCCTGGCGACTGCGCTTCCGCCACCCTGACTACGTCCCGGTAGCGCCCGACCTCGAGCTCGAGCTGGCGTGCGGCCTCACGCTCGGCGGCTAGTTGCTCCTCGAGGTCGGCGAGCAGCGCGCGCATGTCGCGGCGGTCGACGGCGCTCTCGAGCGACAACCTCACGTTGGTTCCTGCCCGGTGGAGTAGCTCGTGCGGCAGCGCTACGGCGGCGGTGACGTCACTTGGCACCGCGCCAACGAACGCCGTGAACAGAACCGTGAAGAGCCCGAGACCGACGAACACGTACCAGGCGCGCAGCAAGCTAGACAAGGGTGACACCCAAGCGGCGCGCCGCCATCACCACGTTGACGACGCTCAAGCCCATCACGTTCGGGTAGCACCCGCGAATGCCGGCAATCAACGCGCCGCCCAAGCCTTGGATGCCGTACCCGCCGGCCTTGTCCAGGCCCTCGCCGCTCGCGCAGTAGCGGGCGATCTCTGCGTCGGATAGGGGGCGGAACTCGACTATGGTGCGCACGACGGTGGTCTCGGTTCGCCCGCCGAACGCCAGAGCGTGCCCAGTGAACACTTCGTGCTCGCGGCCCGCCAGCCGTGTGATGAACGCACGGTTCTCGCCCTCATCCGCTGGCTTGTTCAGGAGCTCGCCGCCGAGCGCAACGGTAGTGTCTGCGGCTATCACGAGAGCATCTGGGTAGTTGGCGGCAAGCGCCGCTACCTTGGCTAGCGCCAGGCGGCCAACCAGCTCAGCGGGGCCCTCGCCTGCGGCGGGCGTCTCGTCGACGTCAGGCGCTGCAACCTCGAACTTCAGGCCGAGGCTGGCTAGCAACTGCGCGCGGCGCGGCGAAGCGCTGGCCAACACGATGGCTGGCAACGCCAAGTTGCCTGGCAACGCCACATTGCCGTCTGAACTGGCGGGCTGGTCCGGTAACACGTGGCACAGGATACCGGCTGGGCAACCGCGCATGTGAGGCCAGCCCGTTCGCAGGGCGCGCCACTGCGCGGCGAGCGCAGCCTGCCTGACGGTATGCTCCCTCTCATGACGGGAAACCCAACGGGCCTCGAGGCCATGAAGCGTGCAGCTGCGGTGCGCGCTCTCACCTTGGTTGAAAGCGACATGCTGCTTGGACTAGGCACTGGCAGCACCGCCTGGTGGTTGGTTGCCGAACTCGGCGAGAGCCTGAAGCGCGGCGACCTGAAGAACATCCGGTGCGTTGCAACGTCGCGGCAGACTGAAGAGCAAGCAGTTGGCCTTGGCATGAGCATGGTCGAGCTACCGGCAGGCGGCGTCGACCTCGCCATCGACGGCATGGACGAGCTGACGCCCGACCTGCAGGCCGTCAAGGGCCTCGGCGGGGCGCTGACGCGCGAGAAGATCGTGGCCGCATCGGCTGCGCGCTTCGTGCTGATCGGCGACGAGAGCAAGTGTGTAACCCACCTTGGCGAGAAGGCGCCGCTACCGGTCGAGGTCGTGCGCTTTGGGCAGCAGCGCACGGCGCACCTCCTGGCCGAACTCGGGTGCCAGCCGCAACTGCGCGTGCGTGACGGCGCGCCTTTCCTCACGGATAACGGCAACGTCATCTACGACCTGCGCTTCGCCGCCCCGTTCGATGCCGTGGCCGTCGCCGCGCGCCTTGGCGCCATGCCCGGCGTCGTCGAGCACGGCTTGTTCCTCGCCATGGCAGAGCGCGCATACGTCGCCAGCGCAACGAGCGTTACGGAGCTCATGGCGTGATCGTCGCGGTCGGCATCGACCTAGTCGAGTTGTGGCGCATCAGGCGCTCGCTCGAGCGCTTCCCTGGGAGGTTCGTCGAGCGCATCTTCCACCCGGAAGAACTGCTCTCCCTCGAGGGTCGCGCGGACCCGGTGCCCGGCCTGGCGGCCCGGTTCGCAGCCAAGGAGGCGTTCCAGAAGTGCTGGTCGGAGCCGTTCGGTTGGCGCGACGTGTGGGTGGTCAAGGAAGGCGCCCGCCCGTCCTTGCGCCTAACGCCGAAGCTCGAGGAGGCCTGCCGCGCTGAGGGGCTGGTTACGCACCTGTCGCTCACGCACAGCCGCGATCACGCCGGCGCCGTGGTGGTGCTCGAGCGCCAGGTTAGAGTGGCCGACCATGCGCCTTTCGAATAAGTCGACCACGGGCCAAGCGTCGCTCTTCGGCAGCGATGACGCCGACCTAACCGCACCAGTTACGACCCGCGCTAGCGCGACGGCGTTCACGGACGGTTCGTGCGATACGGCGAGCGGCCACGGCGGTTGGGCTTACCTGCTCGACGCCCCGACCGGCCGCAGCACCGCTTCCGGCTACGAGCCTGGCACCACCAACAACCGCATGGAGTTGACGGCCGCCGTGCGCGCCCTCGAGGCTCTAAGCGAACCGACGGACGTGACCATCGTGACCGACAGCGAGTACTTGAAGAAGGCCTTCACCGACGGTTGGTTGAAGAAGTGG
>JBIQMD010000381.1:0-2516 GCA_044463725.1 Truepera radiovictrix | reverse complement strand
ATGCTCAGCCTCGACTCCAGCCCGCGCGAGGAAGACCTGCGGGCGTTCGACCAGCGCTTACGGCGCGCTGTGGCGGTGGTCGACCCCGAAGCTAAAGTCAGTTACTCGCTGGAACCGAAGATAGACGGCCTCAGTGTTGAACTCGTCTACGAGGACGGCCTACTAGTACGAGCCGTCACCCGCGGCAACGGAGAAGAAGGCGAGGTCATCACCGCCAACGTGCGCACCATCCGCGCTGTGCCCCTCAGGCTCCGCAACACCGACCGGCCCGTACCGCCCCTCGTGGCCATAAGAGGCGAGATCTTCCTGCCCATAAACTCGTTCGACGACGTCAACGCCGACCTCATCAACCAAGGCAAGCAACCGTTCGCCAACCCGCGCAACGCCGCGGCCGGTAGCGTCAGACAGCTAGACCCCGGCCTTACGGCCTCCAGGCCCCTCACCCTCTACTGCTACGACGTGCTGGCGGGCGCCGACATGGCCACCCAGACGGAGTTGCTGCAGGCCATGGCGCAGTGGGGCCTCCCCATCAACCCCGACAACGGCGTCACCGACGACGTGGAAGGCATACTCGCGTACTTCCAGAAGATGGTCGAAGGGCGCGATGAGCTCTGGTACGAGGTCGACGGCGTGGTCGTCAACCTCCAGGACCTGGCCGTAAGAACCCAGCTCGGCACAACCGCCCACCACCCCCGCTGGGCGTACGCCGTCAAGTTCCAGCCCCGCAAGGAAGTCAGCGAGGTTCTCAGCATCGTGCCCAGCGTCGGGCGCACCGGCGTGGTCACGCCCATCGCCATGCTCAGACCCGTCAACATCGGCGGCGTCACCGTCAGCCGCGCCAACCTCCACAACATCGACGACATCAGCCGCAAAGACATCCGCGAAGGCGACACCGTGAGGGTCGAACGCGCCGGCGACGTAATACCCCAAGTAGTGGAAGTCGTAGAGACCGGCGCCGAACGCGGCGAACCCTTCGCCATGCCCACCCACTGCCCTAGCTGCGGCACAGAACTCGGCCGCCGCGGCCCTTACACCGTGTGCCCCAACTCGTTCGACTGCCCCGCGCAACTGGTGGCGCGCCTCACGCACTACGGCAGCCGCGGCGGCCTCGACATCGAAGGCTTAGGCGAACGCACCGTCGTCCAACTCGTTGAACGCGAACTCGTCACCCGCTTCCACCAGCTTTACGACCTGACCCCCGAACTCATCCAGCCGCTCGAAGGCTTCGCCGAACGCTCCGCCCAGAAGCTCTGGGAGGCCATCGAGGCTTCGCGCACGCCGCCCCTCGCACGCTTCCTGTACGGGCTCGGCATCCCCGAGGTCGGCGGCTCCGTCGCCAGGCTCCTCGCCAACACGTACGGCAGCATCGAGCGCCTCCGCGCCACCACCGTGGAGGAGCTGCAGAACATCGACGGCATCGGCGCCGTCATGGCCGAACAGATCCACGGCTTCTTCAACGAGCCCCACAACACAGAAGTGCTCGACGAGCTGCTGGCGCGCGTCACGCCGCAAACGGTCGAAGTCGACGCTAGTCCCGCCGGCCAAGCGCTCGAGGGCCTGGCCTTCGTCTTCACCGGCAGCCTGGAGCGCATGACCCGCCAGGACGCCGAAGCGCTCGTCCAGAGCCTCGGCGCTAAGGCGTCCGGCTCGGTCAGCAAGAAAACGTCGCACCTGGTCGCCGGCGCGAACGCCGGCAGCAAACTCACACGCGCCGAAGAGCTCGGCGTCACCGTGCTCAGTGAGGACGAGTTCATCGCACTGCTAGCCGAAAGAGGCGTAAGCGGCGCAGCGCAGCAGGCAGCCGGCGACGCGGGCACCCAGACGGAGGCGGCGTCATGACCAACGCCGAACTCGCCCGCCACCTCGAGCTCTTCGCGGACCTGCAAGAACTCGAAGGCGAGAACCGCTTCCGCATCCGCGCGTACAGGAACGCGGCGCACAACCTCCTCGAACTGCCGGAGCAGGTCGAAGCGCTCATAGCTGCCGATGCCGACCTGGAGCAGATCCCTGGCGTCGGCAAGGAGATCGCTGAGAAGCTCCGCGTCATGGTCAGCACCGGCGAGTTCCCGCAACTCACCGAACTGAGCGAGAAGATCCCGCTAGGCGTTACGGAAGTCATGCGCGTGAAAGGCATCGGCCCCAAGATGGCGGCCGCCGCCTGGACCGAGCTCGGAGTCGACAGCGTGGACGCGCTCGAAGAAGCCGCCAAGCAAGGCCGCCTGAGCGAACTGCCAGGCTTCGGCCCGAAACGCCAAGCGTCCATCCTGAAGAGCATCGAAGCGCACCGCCGCAACGTGGAACGCCTTCGAATTGGCGAAGTCGACCCCATCATCACCCCGTACGTGGCCATGCTCCGGCAGGTGCCGGGGGCGAAGCGGGTGGAGGTGGCCGGCTCCTACCGCCGCCGCCGCGACACGGTAGGCGACATCGACCTCCTGGTCATAGCTGCCAACGAGAAGGCGGCCGCGGCCATCAGCGCAGCCTTCACCAGCTACTCCGACGTGAACGAGGTGCTC
>JBIQMD010000380.1:0-2527 GCA_044463725.1 Truepera radiovictrix | reverse complement strand
TCGTGCGGGTGAGACTCGACGAGCGAAGCCTGCGTGATCGTGACGAAGCGCCCCTCGGCCTGCAACGTCGGCACGTCCTTCGTGCCGCAGTACCCCATGGCCGAGCGCAGGCCGCCTACCGCCTGGTAGACGACGTCCCCAACGGGGCCTTTGTACGCCACCATGCCTTCGATGCCCTCTGGAACGAGCTTCGCCTGTGAGGCGGCGCTGTCCTGGAAGTAACGGTCTGCGCTACCGCCTGACATGGCGCCTAGGCTGCCCATGCCGCGGTACGTCTTGTAGCGGCGGCCGTCGCGGAGGATCTCCTCGCCAGGCGCCTCGCTGGTGCCTGCAAGCAGTGAGCCGACCATGACGGCGTCTGCGCCAGCCGCGATGGCCTTCGAGATGTCTCCTGAGTACTTGATGCCGCCGTCTGCGATCAACGTGACCCCGGCCGCGCGCGTGACCTCCGCAGCCTCCAAGATGGCGCTCAGTTGCGGCATGCCGACTCCCGTGACCACGCGGGTGGTGCAGATGCTCCCCGGCCCTACGCCGACCTTCACCCCGTCCGCCCCGGCGTCGATGAGGGCGGCTGCGCCTGCGGCTGTCGCGACGTTGCCAGCGATCACCTCGACCGGGTAGTTGGTCTTCACGTACTTGAGGGCGTCGAGGATGCCTTGACTGTGACCGTGCGCGCTGTCTAGCACGAGCACGTCTGCGCCCGCTTCGACCAGCGCGGCCGTGCGTTCCTCGAGGTCCTGGCTCACGCCGATGGCGGCGGCGACACGCAGGCGCCCGAGCGCGTCCTTGGCGGCATTGGGGTACTCGAGGCGCTTCGTAATGTCCTTGATGGTGATGAGGCCCTTGAGGTACCCGGCGGCGTCCACTACCAGCAGCTTCTCGACCTTGTGCTGCCGCAGCATGTCAACGGCCGCTTCGAGGGTAGTGCCGACGGGGACGGTGATGAGGCCTTCCGAAGTCATCACTTCCGAGACGGGGCGGTTGTGGTCGGTCTCGAAGCGCATGTCGCGGTTCGTAAGGATGCCAACGAGCTTCCCGTCAGACTCGACGATGGGCACTCCGCTGATGGAGTACGCGCGCATGAGCTCCTCGGCGTCAGCCAGCGTCGCGTGCCGCTCGAGCGTGATGGGGTCGACGATCATGCCAGACTCGGAGCGCTTGACCTTGCGCACCATTTCGGCTTGTAGCTCGACAGCCATCTTCTTGTGGATGACGCCGATGCCGCCCAGCCGCGCCATGGCGATGGCCATCTGCGTCTCGGTAACGGTGTCCATGGCTGAGGAGACGAGGGGGATATTCAGGGCCACGCCGGCCGTCAGGTGCGTGGTTAGGTCGACATCGCGCGGCAGCACGCGGCTGTGGGCTGGCACGAGCAGTACGTCGTCGAAGGTGAGGGCGGTGGAGACGATCTTGTCGACCCGTTGCTTGGCGACAGGCGCGGGAGCTGTTGAGGTCATGCAATACCCTTTCGGTGTAGGCGGCGTTGGCGGAACGGCGCCATCACGGGTTGTTCTCGAGTAGTAGCAGTAGGGGGGACAGCCAGCGCTCTGGGAGCCTGACGGCCTTTCCGCTGCGGTCGGTAGGTACGTGCCGCGTTTCACCGGTGGCAACAAGCGTGCCGTCGGCTGGCCTGGTGATGCGGTATGCGAAGTTCACGCTGCGGCTCCTTACTGCCGTCAAGGTGCTCGTGACGCAGAGGAGGTCATCGAAGTAGCAGGCCGCGCGGTACTCGACTGCGACCTGCGCCACTGCTAATGACAACCCGGCGTCTTCCATCTCGCGGTAGCTCAGGCCACGGTCACGTAACCACTCGACGCGCCCCGCCTCGAGCCAGGGAACGTAGGCGCTATGGTGCACGACGCCCATCTGGTCAGTTTCGACGAACCTCACTCTTAATTCCATGGTGGTCGGGGGCGCCGCTTCACGTACGCGCAACATGACCCGTATCCTTGGCAGCAGCATAACGCCTCTGGGGGTACGCGCCCGGTGCTACAGTGCCGACAGGAGTCGAGCAAGTGACACAAAGCAAGGGACGGGCCTTCGGCGCGGAGTTCTTCGACCAGACCAAGTACCGGCGCGGGCAGCTGCCTGCGTCCCGCACGCGCGTGGCGCCGCCGTTCAAGGTATTCGCCAACCCAGCCGAAGTCGCAACCCTGCCAGCCCCGCAGTTGAAGGGCGGAACGGGTGTGTGGACCGCGCTCTCGCGCGACCGCGGCGGCGCAGCAGAGGGCGGCCGCTTGAAGCAGGCTCACCTGTCGCAACTCCTGTGGAGTTGTGCAGGCTTCAACTACGGCAGGCAACGCGTGCACGCCACGGCGCAGGCCGTGTCATCACTCGAGTGTTACCTGTTGGCTTTCAACGTCCAGGACCTGTTCGCTGGCGTGTACCACTACAACCCGCGCGATCACAGCCTCGACCAGCTCAGGATGGGCGCGGTTGGCGAGGAGTTCGCCGACTGTGTGTTGGCGCCGCTCGACGTGAGTGCGCAGGCCGCAGCCGTCTGCTTCACGGGCTTGCCTTCGCGGCA
>JBIQMD010000379.1:0-2532 GCA_044463725.1 Truepera radiovictrix | reverse complement strand
AAAGTAGTAGCCGTCTCACCCGGGTAGGCGGCGGCGTAGGCGTTGGCGTACGCCAGGCTCACGTCTCGGCCCGGAGCGGTGGCCGCGAGGTCTGCCGCGACGAGCAGCGGTCCGACCGCCAAGCGCACGCCTTCTGCGGCTGCGCCGGCTAGTTCGATGAAGCGGTGGTTGCCGACCCCGTGACTGACGTAGATATCGCCGCCGAACCCTAGGGTACGCAGTTCTCTGACCATGCGCGCCGAGTCGTCGACGATGCCCCACACGAGCACCACTTGCGGGCGCGACAGCGTGGCGGCAAGCACAGGCGCCGTGTAGGACGTGGCTTGAGCGTCGTAACGCACGACGGTGTCAAGGGTGATGCCACTGCCTGGGAGGAGGAGCTGCAACTCGACTAGGCCGCTCTCCCCGAAAGCGTCGGCCAGGCCAACGAAGGTCATGTCGCTCACGCCACGGGCGCGCATGTCGGCCACTACGCCGTGCAGGATGAGAGTGTCGGACGGCGCGGTCGAGAAGACCCAGCGGCGCGACTCAGCCGGGTTGGCGATCGGCGCTGCTGCCGCGAGGCTGATGAGCGGGACCCGCGCAGCCTGCATGGGCGCAACCACGGCCAGGGCGGCCTCCGAGCGCGTGCAGCAGATGATGGCGTCTACCTCGTTCGCGGCTAGCAACCCGTTGACGAGCTCGATGGTCTTCTCGACCCGCGAGCCGTCGTCGAGCACGCTCAACTCGACCTGCACCCCGCTGCGGCCAGCTAGCTGCTCGGCGAGGAGGGCGAGAGTGTTGGCCTCGCTCGCTCCGAGGGCCGCGGACTCTCCGGTGCTGGAGATCACGGCCCCAACGCGCAGGACTTGCGACTGGGCGTGGGCCACGCCTAACCCGGTCGTGGCGGGCACGACCAGGGCCCAGCCGAAGACGGCCAAGGCGAGCGTCGCGAGGAAGGTTGGACGACTGTTCAACTTACGCATGATTCCCTCCAGGGACTTGGTCGCGGCGGCGCACCGCGCGTGAACGCGCGGCCCCGCCTCCTCATACCTCAGTCTAGGCACGATACTCGCATGCCGACCGCACGGACTCCGTCTTGGGCGTACCCAGGCCTAGGCATCCGTCTGGTCGCTTGCGCCGAGGAACGCTTCGACGAGGGCGAGGGGGCCGCTCATGTCGTACGCGTGGTAAAGCGCCGCCTGGTTGCGGACCGGGTCGCCGAAGAAGAACTTCTCGTAGAGGTTCTGGCGCCCGCCGAAGGCGGAGATGGTCATGTCCCACGCGAGGCGGAAGAGCCGCAGCCGCTCGCCCGCCGCCAGGGTGCTCGACTGCAGGTACTTGTCGATGGCGTCGGCCATCGGCCCTGAGCGTTCACCTTCGCTCGGCAGCATGATCATGCCGCTGGCGCCTAGCAGTTGCAGGATCTCGACCATGCGCGGGTAAACCTGCGGGAAGTACGCGCGCGCCGTGTTCATGGTGGCGCGGTCCGGCGTCATGGTGCCGTGTTCGTCCGGGGTGGCGCGTTCTTCTGCCCGGGTGAGGAGCGACTCGAGGGTCTCGAGGACGGTTATCAGCTCGGCCATCTTCTGTTGCACGTGCTGGAACTGGGCGCTGCCGATGGCGCGCACGATGAGCTCCGCCACGCCAAGGAACGCCTGCGCCTTCACGATCTTGACGTTGAGGACTTGGTGACCCATCTGGTACGCGGCGTTCGTTGCCGCGTACACCCCGGCCGCGAGTTCGGGGTCGCCGAGGAGGAAGACCCTCTCCCACGGCACGAGCACATCGTCGAAGGTGACTAGCGCGTCTAGCTCGTCGAAGCGCGAGCCTAGCGGGTGGTCTACGCGGCTGCGGCGCGGCCATAGCGGTTCGCGCGCGATGAACGTCAGCCCGGGCGTGTTGCAAGGCACCGCGAAAGCCAGGGCGTAGCGCGTCGGGTCGACGGCCGTCTGCCCGCCCGGCGCCGGGAAGATGAGCAGTTCGTCCGCGATGGGCAGGGTGGCGAGCATGCGCGCGCCGCGCACGACGACCCCTTCCGCCGTCTCACGGACGACCCCCAACGCGATGTAAGGGTCGGGGAGGCGGTCGGTGGCCACTGCGCGGTTGACTTGCGGGTCCGTGAGGGCGTGCGTGAGGCACAGGTCGTTGCCTCGCACATGCTCGAAGTAGCGCCGGATGTTGGCGCCGAAGCGCTCGTCGCCGCGGGCGAAGTAGCTGGCGGCGCGAGCGCTAGCCATGAGGTTGACGTTGAGGTAGTCGGGACTGCGCCCGATGAACCCCAACGAGTGCCTTGCCCACGTGCGGTGCATGCGCGATCGGCGCCGCAGGTCGTCGACCGTCGACGGTTCGAGGAAGCTCATGCCAAAGCGCGCGCCGTCCGCGCCGGCGAACGTCATGCCTTCCAACAGGTCGGGGCGCAACTGTAGGTCGTAGAGCTCCGCGATGGCGCGCGCCGCGGCCCCGGTAGCTGGGTGCGCGGCTGGGTCGAGGACGCGCACCCCGTCCACGTAGAGGTTAGGCGGTGAGCGCCTCAGGCCCTCCAGGAACTGC
>JBIQMD010000378.1:0-2538 GCA_044463725.1 Truepera radiovictrix | reverse complement strand
CGCCCCTAACGATCTCCTCAGCGGGTTGGAACACGAACGCGACGCGGCCAGCGAGTTGCGCCGCGCGCGCGACAATGATCTCCGCGACGCTGAGGAGCACGGCAACGTGCCCGTCGTGACCGCAGGCGTGCATCTTCCCCGGCACCGTAGAGCGGTATGCGACCGACTTCTCCTCGGCGACTGGCAGCGCGTCCATGTCGGCGCGCGCCAACACCGTGGGGCCGGGCCTCCCCGTGTCGAACACGGCCACGACTCCAGTGCCGCCAACGCCCTCGCGGGGCTCCAGCCCCAACTCACGGAGACGCGCGACGATGACCGCCATCGTGCGGTGCTCCTCGAAAGCGACCTCCGGGTGACGGTGAAGGTCGCGGCGGACCGCCACGGTGCGTTCGTGCAGCGCCTTGGCCTGTTCTGCGATGGTAGGCATGCGGCTCTCCTCAGCTCGAAGATATGCGGCGAAGAGCCGCGGCCCCAGCCTACCCCTCTGCCAGTCGAGGCGCGCAAGCGAACTGCGCGTTAGGCCGTCCCTAACGGCTCCTCGCCAACTGCGCCTGGCAACGCGACTGGTTCCATGGCGCCCGCCCCCGTCGCGCCCGCCGCCGCGGGCGCCGCCTGCGGGGCAACGTACGCTGCCGCTTTGCGGCCGAGCTCCCTGAACTTGTCGCTAGCGCCGTCCAGCTTGGCGACCCACTCGGCGTTCGGCGTCATGCCAGCCGTCGAGCGGTGGAAGGCGAGGAGGGTCGCAGCCAGCGAGATCGCGTCGGCCAACGCCAGCTTGAGCATCCAGGCGCCGATGACCACGCCGATGCCTAGCGCGGGTCCGAGGCTCGGCAGCGCGGCGCCGATGGCGAGCGCAGGCAGCCCAAGGATGATCAAGAAGATGACGAACTCCGCGTAGCTTAGGAGCGCCAGCACCACCGCGTTGGCCAAGATGGGCTTCCAGGCCTGGGCGTAAAGCACGACGCCGTCCTTGGCCACTGCCCACACGTTCTGCTCGCGCTGGGCGTAAGCGCGCGACAGGATGGCTTCATCCACGTAGGTCGTGCTCATGGTGGCAACGCGCTCGAGGAACTTGCCGAGGGAGTCGACGCCTGGCAGCGGCAGGATCGAGGCGATGCGCGTGAATGTACGCACCACGAACTTCACGATGCCGTCCACCAGCAGGCCGACGCCGAACAAGATGGAGGTGTCCGAAAAGCGGCTCAGGACCTGTTGTTTGCCGTACTCGAGTTGGCCCGTAGCTGGCCCCTTGCCAGTGGTGATGAACTCAGTCAACACCGCCGTATGCGCGGCCCTCAGCAAGTGGAACCAGTAGCGGCCCGCCAGGTTGACGATCCAGAACGCCCCGCCGAACGCGGCAAGGAAGATGATGAACCCGAGGGGCGCCCACAGCTTGGCGAACAACCACCCGAGCCCGAAGCAGACTCCGGCGTAGACGCCGAGCCCCAGGCCGAGCACGAGGTAGCTGCCGAGCCTCACCCACACGATCGGCAGGGTCTGCATGACGAGCCGAATGGCCTCGCCGAGGTAGATCTTGGGCATACTCCAGTCCTCTCTAGGTTCCGCGTTGGAACGGTTCAGGTTGGCGGCAGAATAGACGGAGCGGCGTCAACGCCCCGTCAATGACCGCTTAGCGTCAGCGTCACGGCTTTCTCGCCCGGAACGCGTACTTCCCTGAACTCCTCAACCGGCGCCACGAGGACGCGCACGTTGTAGACCCCCATCTCCAGATCGATGGCTTCCCCGCCAACGCGCCCGCGGGCCACGAGCACGCCACTGGTCGCGTCATACACCTCGTATGCCGGGTTGAGCGCCTCCGCGACCGCCTCGGCGAGCGCCTCGTACGAACCAACGTCGACGTAGCTGGCGCCCACGTCGGCGGCGAGCTTCTCGAACACGGCCAACGCTTGCGGCTCGAGCCCGAGCGACACGATGGCAAGGTCCAGGCTCCCCTGCTTGCGTGCCTCCCGCACGGCCGCCGCCGGATCGCCGCCGCACGACTCCGCCCCGTCAGTTATCAGGATGACCGTGCGCGCGCCGCCGGCCTTGGACAGGTCGCTGCCAACGGCAAGCAACGAGTCCGCGAGAGGCGTCTGGGACAAGAGCTTAGGTTGAATCGCGTCGACGGCCGCCTGCGCCTTGGCGCGATCGAGTGGCGCCAACGGCACGTCAAGGCGCGACTCGCACGATGTTGGGGTGATGTGCCCGAACGCGCGCAGCGCGAACGGGGTGCCTTCTGGCAGTACCTCGCTGACGAGCGCGGTCAGCGCGCGCTTGGCGGCCGTTAACCGCTGCTCGCCACTCGGCAACTCGCGACCCATCGAGCCGCTCGCGTCGAAGATGACCTCGACAGCTGCCTGCGCAGCGCCGGGCGCCGCGCGCACCGCGAGGCTGCCCGGCCCTGGGAGGGGCTGGCTACGGACGTCAAGCGCGAGCGTGTACTGCTTCGGGCGCCGCAGGAGGCACGACGCGCGCGAGAAGCCAGCGTCGAAGTCGCCTACCCCGGCCGCGAGGGCGTACGCCCCGGCGTTGACGCCA
>JBIQMD010000377.1:0-2552 GCA_044463725.1 Truepera radiovictrix | reverse complement strand
AGGGGCCAGAGGGCGCAGGCAAGTCGACGCAGCTCGCGCTCTTGCGCAGTCGGCTGACCGCGGCCGGACGCGAACCCATCTTCACGCGCGAGCCGGGAGGTACGCCAACGGGCGACGCCATCCGCCTCGTCGTGCTCGACCCGCAACTGCGCGTCGACCCCCTCACCGAGTTCCTGCTCTACTCCGCTGGCCGTGCGCAGCACGTAGCCGACGTGATCGCCCCAGCATTGGCAGCTGGCCGCGACGTCGTGTCAGACCGCTTCACAGCTGCATCCGTTGCTTACCAGGGTTACGGTCGCGGACTTGAACTGCAACTCGTCGAGCGCCTCAACCTTAGGGTCACCAACGGCCTCACCCCCGACTTGACGGTCCTGTTGGACATCGACCCTGAGCTCGGGCTCGAGCGGGCGTCTGAGCGCTCGGGGCACGACCGCCTCGAAGCGGCCGGGCTCGAGTTCCACCGGCGCGTGCGCGCTGGTTTCGTCGCGCAAGCCCAGGCAGAGGCCGACGGCCCATGGGTGACGATCGACGCCAACGCCGCCCCGGAAGTTGTGGCGGAGGCAGTGTGGCACGCGGTCTCGCCCCTACTTGCCCCATCGGAGGCGCACTAGTGATAGCGGCCGTTCGCCTGGCTCTGCTCGTCAGCGCGGTTGCACTCCTCGCCGGCTGTGGGGGTGCCAAGGTCGAACGCCTGACGGTGTCGGTCGTGGCGCAACACCCTCACGATTCCCAGGCCTTCACGCAAGGGCTCTTGTGGCATGACGGGGCACTGTACGAAAGCACCGGCCTCTTGGGCGCCTCGAGCTTGAGGGAGACGACCGTAGACGGTGAAGTAGTACGCTTCCGCCCCCTCGCACGCGACCTATTCGGCGAAGGCCTAGCACTCGTCGGCGACGAGCTCCTTCAACTCACCTGGCAGAACGGCCTACTCCTGCGCTATGACCTGGCGACGTTCGAACCGCGAGGCAGCCAGTCATACGAGGGCGAAGGTTGGGGCTTGTGCTTCGATGGGCAAGCGCTGTGGATGAGCGACGGCAGCGCCACGCTAACGCGCCGCGACCCACTGACCTTCGCGGCGCTGAGCAGCGTGGTCGTGAAGCGCGGAAGCAAGCCCGTGACCCAACTTAACGAGCTGGAGTGCGTCGATGGCCTCGTCTACGCGAACGTGTGGAAGAGCGACGAGATCATGCGAATAGACCCCAAGACCGGCGCCGTCACTGCGGTGATTGACGCGGCCCCACTGCGCCGCTTGATGGGCGCCATGGACCCAGAAGCGGTCCTCAACGGCATAGCGTTCATGCAGTCGACGGGCAACTTCCTGCTAACAGGCAAGCTGTGGCCGACACTGTTCGAGGTGAAGTTCGTAGCGCAGTGACCCGCGCTGCAGCAATGGCGCTGGAAGCTAGCTCGAGGCCTTCGGGCTTGAGCCACCGCTGGCCGAAGCGGCCGCGGATGCCGGGTTGACAGTCGGCGTGGACGTACCAATGCTGCTCGTCGAGCTGTCACTGCTCGAAGTGTTCGTGCCAGAACTCGCTACCCCAATGTCATTGGACGCGGGTGGAGTCCGTGAGTTCTTACGCGTGTCGTTGACGTAGAAACCTGAGCCCTTGAACGCGATCCCGACCGGTTGAATGAGGCGCTTCACTGGCTCGCCGGTCCCCGGGTGGGTGGTTAGGGCGTCCTCGGTAATCCTCTGCTCGTACTCGAAGGTCTCACCGGTCGCCAGGTTCCGGTATAGGTAGATAGGCATCGTTCCTCCGCGCGCCACCGCGGCCCGTTGTGGGCGGAACCGCGATCAGGCACCAGCGGCCACCTTATCACCAGTTGGTACTCTTTGCCCATGTCGTGTGCTGCACCAGCTCAACCACCATTAGCCGTCCTCGGTGCCGGCGCCTGGGGCTCAGTAATCGCGTCATTGCTAGCGCGGAAGGGCCACGACGTGACCTTGTGGGCCAACCGCGAAGAGGTGGCCAGCGCCATCAACCGCGACGGCCGCAATGACGAGTACGTTCCGGGCGTCTCCCTCGGCGCAGGCGTCCGGGCAACCGCAGACTTGGCCGAGGCCCTTGCTGGCCAGCCGACGGCGTTCCTCGCCGTGCCATCGCGCGCCTTCAGGCAGGTGGCGGCGCAGATCGCGCGGGCGGGGAGACCTGCTGCGGTCGTGAGCTGCTCGAAAGGGCTCGAGATCGCCACCTTCAAGCGCCTGACCGAAGTCGTCTCCGAGTTCCTACCGGATACGCCCCTTGCCGTTCTGTCGGGTCCGAACCTCGCCGGCGAGATCGCAGCTGGCAAGCCGGCGGCCACTACCGTTGCAAGCACAGACCACCATCTGGCAACGCATGTCCAGCGCCTCTTGCAGCAAGGCACCTTCCGGGTCTACACGAGCCGTGACGTGATCGGCCTCGAAGTAGCCGGGGCGCTCAAGAACGTGATCGCACTGGCGTGCGGTGTAAGCGACGGCCTTGGGTTGGGCGACAACACCAAAGCGTCCATCATCACGCGGGGCTTGGCCGAGATCGTGCGGCTCGGCATCGCGTTGGGTGGGCAGACGA
>JBIQMD010000376.1:0-2559 GCA_044463725.1 Truepera radiovictrix | reverse complement strand
GCCGATCGGCAGTCGGTTTTTCGCGCGCGTGGCGAGCTGGCGCGCGGTGCGGACAACCTCGCTCACCTCGCCGCCACCCGGTACCTTAGCGCGCGCCGCCAGGCGGCGCCGGAAGCGCAGGCAGTCACGCTGCACGTAGAGCTAGTGAAACGCATTCCTGTTGCGGCGGGGCTAGGCGGAGGCTCGGCCGATGCAGGCGCCGTCCTGAGGCTGCTTGCACGCGCCTTGCCTGCTGAGGTGAATCTCGGCGAACTCGCGCGCGGCCTCGGTTCGGACGTGCCGTTCATGCTCGGAGACGCCAACGCTGCTTTGGCGAAGGGTAGAGGAGAGCGCTTGACGCCACTGCAAGTGCCGCGCCTAGACCTCGTGCTCGTGAACCCAAGCTTCGCCGTTAGTGCGGCCGAAGGCTACGCCAACTTGGTTGGCTTCACGCCGCGCTTACGCTTCGAGCGTGCGCTCGAGCGCCTGGCGGCGGGAGAGGAGCCCGGTTGGCCGAACGCGCTGCAACCCGGCGTTCTGCGCCTCCGTCCAGAGTTGCGTGGCGTACTCGCGCGCCTGCGTGAGGCGGGCCTCCGTGGCGCCCTGATGTCTGGCAGTGGACCGACCTGCTTCGGGATAGCCCGAGACGCCGCGCACGCCGCGAGCGTGGCCGAGCGCCTACGCGCAACCGAACCTAGTTGGTGGGTGCGGGCGGATGCAACGCTCTAGCGCCTAGGTCCGGCCGCTAGTCGCGCTTATGGAAGTCGCGCGCCCGATCCTCGTCGTCCTGGATCAACCAGTCTTCGCCAGCGAGTGACTCGACGTGGTGGCGCAGTTCGTGGGTAAGGGTCTCCCACGCCTCGTCCTCCCAGTCGAAGTCCGGGTCGGTCTCCGCGATGGCCTTGAACGAGCCGTAGTAGATGGCTACGTGACGGCCCAGGCCCTCTCCGGCGCCGAGGAAGTTCTGCACGCCCGGGTCGAGGTACTCGCCCATGCGGTAGACGTCTTCATACTCGGGTTCCAGCCGCGCTTCAAGCAGCACGTGAACTCCTCCGAGATCGCGAAGGAACTCGGTCGGTATCTCGTCCACCATCTCGCTTACCAGGGCGCTGAACTCCTCGAACGTCATGCTCAGCCCGTGAAGCCAGCGAGCGCGACCGGCGCGTTCTGCGCCGCTGAGGCGTAGGCGGCGAGGATCAGGCGCACCGCTTCGCGCCCATCTTCACCCGTGCACGGCACCGGCGCTTCACCAGTAACGGCCGCTACGAACGCCAGAACGTGGCGCGTGTGGGAATGCGCGCCGGTGAACTCATAAGTCGTTAGGTCCGTGCGGTCCCAATCGCTGCCAGGCGAGGCGCGGTAGAGGTGCCTCAAGTTCTGCGGTCCGTACCGGTTGGTGCACTCGAGCGCGCCTTCCGTGCCGTATACCCAGAAGCCCTCTTCCCAGCCCGTCGCCGTCCAGGCAGCCTCGATGAGGCCCAACGAACCGTCGCCATAGACCATGCTGACGTGGGCGGTGTCTTCGACCTCGACGGGGTACTTGAGGGTCGCCATGCGGGCGTAAACCTCGCGTACGCTGCCACCGAAGAAGCGCGCCAAGTCCGCCAGGTGGCAGCCGTTGTCGAGCAGCGTGCCTCCACCAGCAGACGCCTTGGTCGTGAACGACGGGCGCACGCCGTGGCCGCCCCAGTCGTGCGCCTGCCGCAACCGTACGTGGGTCACGTTGCCGATGACGCCTGCGTCGATCAGCTCGCGCGCCTTGCGCCCCGGCCCGCTCGAGCGGAGTTGGTGGTTGACCATCAGCACGACGCCAGCGTCAGCGCATGCTGCGATCATCTCGTCGGCCAGGCGCAAGTCGAGCGCCATCGGCTTCTCGACGAGGACGTGCACACCGGCCGCAGCGGCGGCGAGCGTGGCGGGGTGGTGCACGGCCGTCGGCGCCGCGATGCTAACTACGTCGAAACCGCCAGCAGCGAACATGGCCTCGAAGTCGTGGTAGGTGCGCTCGACGTTCCACGCGCGCGCCCTGGTAGCGAGGGCCTCCGGCACCGGGTCACAGATGGCGACGACCTCTACACCTGCCGCCAAGTAACCGTCGTGGTGGTTGCTCGAGATGCCGCCAGCGCCGATGATGGCCGCTCGTAGCTGGCGCGCCGCGCCGCCCTGGTTCACGCTTCCCCTTCTACCAAGGTCACTTGCAGGATGTGCTCCTTGCCTGCGTTCGGCACGGGTTCGAGTGGCTCCGCCTGTGGACTGCCGACGTCTGGCCGCCGCACGCGCGCCGCGGCGTAACTGGCGGCGTTGGCGATCACGCGCTGCACGTTGGGGTCGTGGTACGTGGGGTAGGTTTCGTGGCCGGGCCGGAAGTACACGACCGTGCCGTGACCGCGCCGCCAGGTCGCGAGGCTGCGGAACACGTCGCCGCCCTGGAACCACGAGAGCATGACGAGCTCGTCAGGGTCCGGTACGTCGAAGCGTTCGCCGTACATCTCCTCACGCTCCAGCTCGAAGTGATCAGGCACGCCAGCCATGAGCGGGTGTGACGGCTGCAGGTTCCATAACCGCTCCTTCTCGTCCGCC
>JBIQMD010000375.1:0-2561 GCA_044463725.1 Truepera radiovictrix | reverse complement strand
TTGAGGCGGGTGACCACGACGGCGCAGCCACCATCGTGCTGGCGCGGGACAACCCGTCCGACCTCCCGCAGAACGATGCGGCGCTGCACGTGCAAGTGCTGCTTACGCCCTAGGGCATTACATCGATAGGTAAGCCTCGCGCACGGCCGGGTCGCCGAGGAGCTCGCGGCCCGTGCCCTGCTTGACGATCTCCCCGTTCTCGAGGACGTAACCGCGGTCGGCGATCCGCAGCGACTGCTGCACGTTCTGCTCGACCAGCACTACGGTCACGCCGTCTTCGTTGATCTGCTTGAGCGCCTTGAAGACGGTGAGGGCGAGGCTGGGGGAGAGGCCAAGCGACGGTTCGTCGACTAGCAGCAGGCGCGGGTTGCTCATCAGCGCGCGCCCGATGGCGACCATCTGGCGCTCGCCGCCCGAGAGCGTGCCAGCGAGCTGCCCGCGGCGCTCCTCCAGGCGGGGGAAGAGTTCGTACACGAACGCGCGGTTGCGCTTGCTGTTGGCGCGCGCGTGCGGCAGGTACTCGGCGCCGCTCTCCAGGTTCTCACCGACCGTCATGAGCGGGAAGAGCTGCCGTCCTTCCGGCACGTGACCGACTTGCGAGCGCACCACGCGCGCGGCGCTGAGGCCCGTTAGGCGGTTGCCGAACGCGCTCACGCTGCCAGTACGGGTAGGGATGAGGCCGCTGATGGCGCGCAGGAGCGTGGTCTTGCCAGCGCCGTTGGCGCCGATGATCGTCACGAGCTCGCCGGCCTCCACGTGCAGGTCAATCTCCCACAGCACCGTGATCTTGCCGTAGCCCGCGCTCAGCCGCTCGATGTCAAGGGCCTGACTCACGAACCCTCCTCCGCTTCGTCTTCCTCTTTGCCGAGGTACGCCTCGACCACCATACGGTTGGCGGTCACCTCCGCGTAGGTGCCTATCGCGAGTTCGGAGCCGTGGTCCATGACGAGTACGCGGTCGGCCAAGTCGCGCACGACCGGCATGACGTGCTCGATGAACACCACAGTTATGCCTTCGTTGCGCACGTCACGCACGAGCTCGACGGCCAGCCGCGCCTCCGCAGGCCTAAGGCCGGCCATGACCTCGTCGAGCAGCAGCACCTGCGGCTTGGTGGCTAGGGCGCGGGCGATCTCGAGGCGTTTCTCCTGCAGGAGGTTGAGGTCCTCGACGGGGCGGTCGCTCAGGGCGGCCAGTCCGGAGCGTTCGAGCGCGACCTCGGCGCGCCTGTTCGCCTCAGCGGCGCTCACGTTAGCTGAGCCGAACTGAGCGCCAACGAGCACGTTCTCCAGCACGGTCATCTCGGGGAACGGCTGCACGACTTGGAACGCCCGGCCAAGGCCGAGGTGGCAGCGTTTGTGAGACGGCAGCCTGGTGAGGTCCTGCCCCGCGAGGGTGATGCTGCCGGCGCTAGGCGCCAACAGCCCGGAGACGAGGTTGAGGGTCGTCGTCTTGCCAGCGCCGTTCGGCCCGATGATGGCGAAGATCTCGCCAGGGAACACTTGGAAGTTGACGTCGTGCACTGCGCGCAGGCCGCCGAAGCTCTTGCTGAGGCCCGTGACGCTCAGGAGCGGCGCTGCGCTCATGGCGTCTCCTCCGGAGCCGTGAACGGCTCGTCGGTCATGGCGCGGGCACTACTCATGCCGCCCTCCTGGCCTCCGCCTGGCCGCCTCAGGCGCTTGGCAATGCCACTCAACAGCCCGACGAGGCCGCGCGGCATGAAAAGAATCGACGCCACCAGCACGATGCCGTAGCCGATCAGGTAGCCGTCAGCGAAGGTACGTTTGAGGGTCTCCTCGAGGCCAGCCAGCACGAGGGCGCCGAGGATGGGGCCGACGGTGGTATAGAGGCCACCGAATATCGGCGTTACCAGGGCGAGAACGGTGGTGGAGACGGCGAAGGCGCCGTCTGGGCTCACGCTCCCGAGCCGGTGGGCCTCAACCGCGCCGAGGGTGCCAGCCACGAAGCTGGAGAGCACGAAGGCGAGCAGCTTGAGGCGCGCAGGGTTGACGCCCATGACGCCCGCCACGAGTTCGTTGGTGCGGATGGCCGTGAACGCCGACTTCAAGCGCGAACGCTGGATGAAGATGGAGATGATGACGGCAACGAGCAGCAGCGCGGCGTAGACCCAGAAGTAGCCCTGGTTACGCACGAAGGCTAGCTCCCAGCGCTCCATGCCCGTCGCGAGGGTGGGCCTGAAGAGCGCAGTCACGTTCATGCCCGGCGCACCACCCGCGATCTTGGTTGGTAGTTCCTGCACGACCGTCTTGAGGACCTCGGTGAACGCCAGCGTTGCGATGGCGAAGTAGATGCCGTAAAGCCTCAGCGTCACCGACCCCAACGCCAACGCGAGGAGTGCGGCGACCACGCCGCCTAGCGGAATGCCGAGCCAGAGCGGCACGTCGGCCATGCGCAACAAGATGGCAGTTGAGTACGCGCCCGCGCCAGTGAAGGCGGCATGTGCTAACGACAACTGGCCGGTGCGGGCGAGCAAGTCCCATGACAGCGCGAGAGTGGCGAGCACGAGGGCGTTGATGCCGAGCGACAAGTAGCTTACGGACGCG
>JBIQMD010000374.1:0-2562 GCA_044463725.1 Truepera radiovictrix | reverse complement strand
GGGAGGCCAGCTCGCTGACGTCTTGCGCGGACATGCCTTCGCCCAACTCGGTGACGGCGCCCGGGTCCACGCCGAGCCTGACGAGGGCGGCGCGTGCGGCGCGGCGCGAGAGGAACTTGTCTCCTGTGAACGAGATGATCATGCTGGCTGCGGCTTCAGGCCACGGCCACTAAGCTTACGGCCGCTAGCGCTTGGCGGAACTCGTCTGCGCTCGCAAAGCGGTCGTCTGGGTCGCGCGCCAGCGCGCGCAGCAATACTTCGGAGTAGGCCGCCGTTCCTTCAGGGAGGGGCTCGAGGGGTACGCGGTCATCTCCTGCTAGCCACCTCACGACTTGGGACCCGTATGGCGGAGCGCCGGTGAGCATGTGGTAGATGACCGCGCCAGTAGCGTAGAGGTCGGAGCGGTGATCGGTGCGCACGCCCTTGAACTGCTCAGGCGCCATGAAGCTGGGCGTGCCAAGTAGCATGTCTGGTGCCGTGATGGCGGTGAGGCCCAGGTCTTTCGCGAACCCGAAGTCGGTGAGGAGCGCCCGCTCGCCCTTTACGAGGATGTTGGCGGGCTTGACGTCGTGGTGGATGACGCCTTGAGCGTGAGCGTAAGACAGGGCGTCTAGCACGTCGTGCGCGATCTTCATGGCCCTGCGCGGCCGCAATGGGCCGCGGTCCAATGCCGATTCGAGCGAGACACCTGGACAGTAAGCGTAGATGAGCGATGAGCCTTCGGCGAAGCCGAGCAGTGGCACGATGTTGTCGTGCCGCAATCGCCCGACGACGGCCGCCTCGCGTTCCAGCCGCTGACTGGCGACGGGGTGCGAGGACCGCAAGCGTTTGACCACCACTAGGCGGTCTCCCCAACGAGCAAGTTCCACCCTCACGGGACCTTGCTCGGATAACACACGCACCGTTAGGAGCATTGTGAGCAATCTATCACGCCTGGCACGGTGTGAGTGCTGCCTGCACGGCCGTGATGTACGGCCGTGTGGGACGCTCATTGGTTGGGCTGCCGGGCATCGCCAGCGGCGCCGCGGTAAGGCGCCGGCGTGGCTGCGCTGCCCTCGCCACTCGCCATGGCCTTCCAGGACGTTGGGGAGCCAAGCACTACCCTGACCGCGCCGTGCTCACGGGTAGTGAGGACCTGAGCTCCGTGCTCGGTGAGGCGC
This sequence comes from Truepera radiovictrix, assembly GCA_044463725.1. Taxonomy (GTDB): domain Bacteria; phylum Deinococcota; class Deinococci; order Deinococcales; family Trueperaceae; genus JAAYYF01. Next base: position 1,402 of record JBIQMD010000374.1, on the reverse strand, counting down.
TCCACGACTTCAGGGACTGGATGCCCGTAGGTGTTGCGGCCAACCGAGATGACGGCCAGCTGCGGGCCGACTGCCCTGACGAGTCCAGGGCTAGTACTGCCGCGTGAGCCATGATGGCCCACCATGAGGACGTCGAGTGGTGGCACGGGAAGATCCGGTTCGACGGCGACGCCGAGGTCGCCGAGGAAGAGGGCGCGCGCCTCCCCAGCGTGGCGCAGAACGAATGCCACGGATGCGTCGTTGCTACCGAGGTGGCTCGTCAGTGCTGGCGGGTTCACGAACTCGAGTACGGCGTCGCCGACCACCAGCCGCTCTCCGCGCCGCGCCTCGTGGGTGCTGACCCCGCGGGCAGCGGCCAGCGCCCGCAGTCGCTCGTCGAGTGCGTTGCCGGGTTGTGGCGGCCCCGTAACCAACAGGCCGACCGGGAACGCCTCGAGTACGGCGATGAGGCCTTCCGAGTGATCGGCGTCAGCGTGGGTGTTGATGACTACGCTCAGGTGGCTGACGCCGAGCGCCCGCAACGCTGGTACTACGACGCGCGCGCCAACGTCGTAGTCGGAGAAGGGCGACCCTCCACCATCGACCAACACGTTGGCGCCGGAACCTACGCGCAGGAGGGCGGAATCTCCCTGGCCAACGTCGAAGAACCAGATGTCGGGCTGGGAGTACCTTGCTGGCAGCGCGTAAGTCGCACCCCCGATCACGAGGCCGATCGCAAGGACCTGGGCTAGCCTCAGCCGCCGCCGCGACCAGGCAGCTAATGTCACGGCGAACAGCGCCCACGCCACGTGCCCAACAGCGGCCACCTCGCCCCACGCGAGGCGCGGCAAGCGCGCACCAACTTCGGCCAGCCACACGAGAGCGGCAGCCAGCGGCATGACGGCGAGGTTGACGATGCGCGCGAGCGGCTCGGCCACTAGGCCGACGAGGCCAGCCAGGAAGCCGAGCGGCACGAGCAGCCCAGCGATCGGCACGGCAAGCACATTGACGAGCGGAGAGGCCACTGGGACCGAAAGGAAGGTGCCAGCGACGAGCGAGAGGGTAGGGAGTTGAGCGGCGACGCTGACGAGGGCACCTGTCATGGCGGCAGAACCTGCGCCGCGTACCAACCGCCGCCAACGGTCGAGCCCAACTGGGGCGGGACCGATTAGCGTAGCTAGGCGTTCAGTCCAGGGCGGCAGGTAGACGAGCATGCCGCCGACGGCGAGGTAGGAGAGCTGGAAGCCGAGGTCGAAGACCATCTGCGGGGCAGTCAACACTCCAACTAGCATGGCTAGGCTTAGCGTTGCCGCTGGCCCGGCCCTACCGGCTCCGAGAGCGGTGGACGCCAAAGCGGCGAGGGCCATGGTGGCGGCCCTCACAACACTCGGTGACGGACCGACCAGCGCGACGAATGCCACCG
>JBIQMD010000373.1:0-2577 GCA_044463725.1 Truepera radiovictrix | reverse complement strand
GCCGCCTTGCGAACGAGCAACCTGGCGGCCTCCAACTCGGTGGCCATCTCTGCGAGCTTGAACGCCACCGCCTGGTGGCGCGATAGTGACTGACCGAACTGACGCCGCTCCTGGGCGTACGCCGCGGCACGCTCCAACGCGGCGCGACCAAGGCCGATACCCATGGCCCCAATGCCGATGCGGCCACCCGACAGCACCTTTGTCACGTCAGCGAACGCCTCGCCTGCTTCGCCTAGCAGCGCATCCGACCCGACGTGCGCGCCATCGAATGTGAGCGGCGTCGTGTCCGAGCTGTGCAGGCCAAGCTTCTTCTCCGGCAACCCGCGGATGAGGCCGGGGGTGGTGCCGCTCATGACGAAGGCGCTGATCCCATGCGACCGCGGCCCGCCAGCCACGGGCTCGGAGGTGCGGGCCATGACGACGTAAGTGCCGCCGACGGTGCCTTGGGTGATGAACTGTTTGCTGCCGTCGAGCACGAAACCGCCGCCGCTAGGAGTGGCGCGTGTCGTGAGGGACGCGGCGTCCGAGCCCGCCGAGGGTTCAGTCAACGCCCACGCGCCGAGCTTCTCGCCAGAAGCCAGCGCGGGCAACCAGCGCTGACGCTGCTCCTCGTTAGCCGCTACCAGCAGGTGCCCCACGCACAATGAGTTGTGCGACGCGACCGTCAAGGCAAGCGAGCCGTCTACGGCCGCGATCTCCTCGATCAGCAGTGCGGCCGTCGTCGAATCTAGTTCGGAGCCGCCGTAGCGCTCGGGCACCTGCAACCCGAAGAGGCCCATGCTCGCGAGCTGCGCCACGATCTCGTGTGGGAACTCACCGCTTGAATCACGGGCGATGGCGCCAGGCGCTACCGCGCTGGCCAAGTAGTCGCGAAGGGGAGCGAGGAGCGCCCTTTGGTCGCTAGTGAGGTCGAACCAGGCCGGTGCTGCCGACTGCTCTTGGGGCATGAACCCAAGGTATTCCTTCACGACCCCGCCCTCAGCGCGTGGCTCACTCGCCTGGTACACTCCGCGCCATGGATTCCCAGAACTGGGTGCGAGGCATCCGCGGTGCCACCACCGCCGCAAACGATGAACCAGAGCTCATCTTGGACGCCACGCGCGAGCTGCTCGAGGCAATGTTGGACCAGAACGAGATCACCGATTTCGGAGTCATCTCGTCCGTCTTCTTCACGACTACACCCGACCTAACGTCAACGTTTCCAGCCGAGGGCGCACGCGCCATCGGCATGACCACGGTGCCGCTACTGTGCTTTCAGGAGATCCCGGTACCGAACCGGCTGCCGCGCTGCGTGCGGGTGATGATGCTCGTCCACACCCCGAAGGGGCAAGAGGACATGCGCCACGTTTACCTGCGCGAGGCCAAGAGCTTGCGGCCCGACCTAGCCAGCGCCCAGTAACGGCCAACGCCAGCAGGAACGCAGTTCAGCTACTCGGTATCAGGAGTTTCTCGAGCTCGGCGAGGATCTCCCGCACGGCCTCCGGGTCGAGGCGGTAGTACGAGCGGTTCCCGCGCCTAACGACCTGCACCAACTGCAGCTCGCGAAGCAGCCGTAGGTGGCCGCTAGCGGTTGGTTGGCTGACGTTGAGTTGCCTCGCCAAGTCGCCTACCGTCAGCGGAAAGCGCGCCAAGCGCGCGATCTGAGACAACAGCAGCAACCTGGTCGGGTCGGAGAAGGCCTTCAGGCGGCCAGCGAGGCGCGTAACGTCGTCCTTCTGCTCCTCGTAGAAGTCCTCCGAGCGCACTCCGTAGCCGAGGCACATGCGCCCGCGCACGAGGAACTTGAAGCCGCCGCGGGTGGCGAAGTAGAGCGGCACGACAAGGGTGGGGCCGTGGCGTTGGTGCGAGCGGATGTCGGCGCGGCTGTCCTCGAAGTTGACGAAGTGGTGAGCCGGCAATGCAGCAACGAGGTCGCTCGTCGGCCCGAGCGAACTGACGAGGCGCTGGCTGGCGGCGCTGGTTACCTCTGCGCCGTTGACCTCCCACGCCACCCGCAGGTAACCCCAGAGCTGGGTGAGGTTCGCGGCTAGCTCGGCGGTGCGCGGCGCGTCGAGCGCCTCGAACGCGGCCCTCAGACGCTCGAGCGGACTACTCGCGTCGTCGTCCAAGTCCGCGTAACGCAAGGCGTCGAACACTGCGTCGAACTCGGCCAACAGCCGCGCAGGCAGGCTTGGCAGGTCTGCTAGGAAACGGTCTGGGGTCTCGTCTGCGTCGTAGCCGAAGGCGCAAGCGAGTAGGAGCGCCTCATAACCGGGGAGGCTCTTGCCTGTAGTTGCGGCGTCAACTACCCACTTCGGTGGGCGTTCAAGCAGCTCGCGCTGCCAAGGGAGGGGCGCCCGCGGCCGGCCGTGCCGGAGCACGTGATAGTAGGCGTAACACAACTCGATGACGACCGCAGGCCGCACGTCGAGGCGTGGCAGGTCAACGTCGAAGCCCTCGTTCACCTGGCCCGGCTCGCGGCGGATCACGACGTCACACTTGTCACCGTGTCGAGCGACTACGTCTTCGACGGTCGGCGGGAAGTCCACGACGTCGACGAGCCGGTCGCCCCGTTGGGCGTGTACGGGCAGACGAAGG
>JBIQMD010000372.1:0-2579 GCA_044463725.1 Truepera radiovictrix | reverse complement strand
CGGCCGCGAGGCGCAGGTCCAAGTCGAGCTGGCGCAACTGCACTACCAACTACCGCGCCTGACTGGGCGCGGCGTCGCCATGAGCCGACTGGGTGGCGGCATCGGCACGCGCGGCCCAGGCGAAACGAAGCTCGAGGTCGACCGGCGCAAGATCCGCGACAGCATCACCAGCCTGGAGTTGGCGGTCGACGCCATCAGCCGCCGCCGCAGCGAAACGCGCAAGCAGCGCGTGCGGAGCACCACTCCGACCATCGCCCTGGTCGGCTACACGAACGCTGGGAAGTCAACGTTGTTCAACGCCCTCGCCAAGTCGGACGTACTGGCGCGCGACAAGCTCTTCGCTACCCTGCGCCCGACGAGCCGCGAAGGCTGGCTACCTGACCTAGGACCGCACGGCGGCAAGGTCGTCTTCACGGACACGGTCGGCTTCATCCGCGACCTGCCTGAGGAACTCATCAACGCCTTCCGCGCCACCCTCGAGGAGCTGCATGACGCCGATCTGCTCTTGCACGTCGTCGACGGCGCGAGCCCCGGCGCTCCCGACCGCGTCGACGCCGTGACTCGCGTGCTCGAGGAACTCAAGCTGGAAGTGCCAAGCCAGGTCGTGCTCAACAAGCTCGACGCCGCCGACCCTCAAGTCGTCGAGGAGTTGGAGCGGCGCTACTCGGCAACGGCGGTGTCCGCAGCAACGGGCGCAGGTTTGGACGAGTTGCGTTCGACGTTGGCCGCCAGCCTGGTGGCGTCGGGCACCCTGGTAACCAGCCAGCCGTGGCAGCTGGAAGGGGCCAATGCCGACGGAAGCTGGGGTGGCTAGTAGCATGAGGCATGAGTTTCACCGACCTTAGAAGTTTCGTGGCGCTGCTTGAGGAGCGCGGTCAACTCGTCCGCGTGACCAAGCCAGTAGCCATTTACCTCGAGATGTCAGAGATCGCCGACCGGCTAGTCAAGTCGGGTGGGCCCGCAGTGCTCTTCGAACGCCCCGTAGCCGAAGACGGCAAGGTGCTCGGCATGCCAGTGGTCATGAACCTCTTCGGCACCAGGCAGCGCATGGCGTGGGCGCTTGGCCTCGAGCAGCTCGACGAGGTAGGCGACCGCATCAGGGCGCTCCTCGACGTGAAGCTGGGCGGCGGCCTGCTCGGGCTGATGTCGAACCTCCCCAAGTTGCGCGAGGTGAAGACGCTGCCGCCCAGGCGCGTGCGCAACGCGCCTGTACAGCAGCGCGTGCTGCGCGGCGCGGAAGTCGACCTACGACAGCTGCCCATCCTTACGACCTGGCCGCAAGATGGTGGGCCTTTCGTTACGTTGCCGCTGGTGGTCACTCGCGACCCTGAACGCGGCGACTTGAACATCGGCATGTACCGCATGCAGGTGCTGGACGAGCGCAGCACGGCAATGCACTGGCAGCGCCACAAGACGGGTGCGCGCCACCTCGAGAGCGCGAAGCGCCTCGGGCAACGCCTCGAAGTAGCCGTGGCGATCGGCGGCGACCCGGCCCTCATCTATGGCTCGACCGCGCCGCTGCCGCCCATCCCCGGCCTCAACGAGTACTCGCTGACGGGCTTTCTCCGTGGCAAGGCGCTTGAGGTCGTGAAGGGCGTCACGGTCGACCTTGACGTCCCGGCGCACGCCGAGTTGGTGCTGGAGGGCTACGTCGACCCGCAAGAGGAGTTGGTGGTCGAAGGGCCGTTCGGCGACCACACCGGCTTCTACACGCTACCTGACCTCTACCCGCGCTTTCACGTCACCGCCATCACCTTGCGCGACGAGCCCATCTACCCAGCCACGGTGGTTGGGCGTCCGCCGATGGAGGACGCCTACCTCATCGAGGCGAGCGAGCGCATCTTCCTAGAACCGGCGCGCTTCATCCTCCCGGAGATCGGCGATTATCACATGCCGCCGGCTGGCATAGCCCACAACCTCGTCAACGTGACCATCCACAAGAGCTTCCCAGGCCACGCTTACAAGGTGGCCAACGGCCTGCTCGGCCTCGGCCAGATGATGTTCGCCAAGGTCATCTTGGTGGCGGACGACGGGGCGGCGGAACCGAAGGACCACCTTGGCTTCTGGCGTCACGTTCTCGCGAACGCCCTCCCAGGCCGCGACAGTCAGTTCGCCAAGGGTCCGAGCGACGTGCTCGATCACTCAAGCCGCGCGTTCAGCTACGGTTCCAAGCTCCTGATCGACGGCACGCGCAAGTCTCCTGAGGAGGGCGGCGACGTGCCGTTCACGCCGAACCCAGAGCGGTCGGCCGCGCAACTCCCTGGGCACGCCGAGATAGTCGACCAGCACCAGGTGGCTGGCGGGTTCTGGTTCATCACTACCCACAAGGAGCGGCCTGGACAGGGGAGGCACTTGGGCGAGTGGGCCGCGCGACAACCAGCCGCTCAGGGCGTCCGCATGATCGCGGTGCTAGACCACGAGTGCGACCCTCGCGACTTCGAGGACTGCATGTGGACCCTCCTCAACAACATGGACCCCGAGCGTGACGTGCAGGTCATCTCCGACCCAGCTGGGGTCGGGCCGCAGTTCGCCATCGACGCCACCCCGAAATTGCGCTCGGAAGGGTTCGATCGCGACTG